>JAEZHO010000026.1 GCA_023416545.1 Pseudomonadota bacterium | reverse complement strand
ATCGTGCCCCTGTCGATGACGCTGTGGTTCTCGTTCCAGAACTACAACCTCCTCAATCCGGCCAATGTCAATTTCGCCGGCCTGTTCAACTACCAGTACTTCTATTCTGACCCGGCCTTCTTCCAGTCGATCTGGAACACGCTGGTCATCGTCGGCGGCGTGCTGCTGATCACCGTGATCGGCGGAACGCTGATCGCGCTTCTTCTCGACCAGCCGATCTTCGGTCAGGGGATCGTCCGCATCCTGGTGATCTCGCCCTTCTTCGTCATGCCGCCGGTGGCGGCACTGGTGTGGAAGAACATGATCATGCATCCCGGCTACGGGGTCCTGGCCGATGTCAGCCGCTTCTTCGGACTGCGGCCGATCGACTGGTTCGCGCAGTATCCGCTGCTCGCGATCGTCATCATCGTCGCATGGCAATGGCTGCCGTTCGCCACGCTCATCCTGCTCACCGCGCTCCAGTCGCTCGACAGCGAGCAGAAGGAAGCCGCGGAGATGGACGGCGCGAATTTCCTCAACCGCTTCATCTACCTCACGCTGCCACATCTCGCCCGGGCGATCACCGTCGTCATCCTGATCCAGACGATCTTCCTGCTCGGCGTCTATGCCGAAATCCTGGTCACCACCAATGGCGGGCCGGGCTATGCCTCCACCAACCTGCCGTTCCTGATCTACCGCACCGCGCTTCTCGGCTACGACGTGGGCGGCGCATCGGCGGGCGGCATCATCGCCATCATCCTCGCCAACATCGTCGCCATCTTCCTGATGCGCGCGGTCGGGCGGAACCTGGACCGATAGGGGGAACGAGAATGGCACGCGCCGTCACCACCCGCCACAAGATCATCGCCACCGCCGCCGCATGGCTGGTCGCGCTGCTGATCTTCTTTCCCATCCTCTACACCCTGGTCACCAGCCTCAAGACGGAGCCGGAGGCGATCGCGGGCTTCAGTCTCATTCCCTCCGGCACGTTCGAAAACTACGTGACCGTCCAGACCCAGCGGGACTACATCAAGCCGTTCATGAACTCGGTGGTCCTGTCGGTCGGGTCGACGATACTGGCGCTCATCATCGCCATTCCCGCCGCCTGGGCCATGGCCTTCTCGCCGACCAGGCGCACGAAGGATGTGCTGATGTGGATGCTCTCCACGAAGATGATGCCGGCCGTTGCCGTCCTCGTGCCGATCTACCTGATGTTCCGTGATTTCGGCCTGCTCGATACCCGCATCGGGCTGACGATCATGCTGACGCTCATCAACCTGCCGATCGTGGTCTGGATGCTCTACACCTACTTCCGCGAGATACCGGGCGAGATCCTGGAGGCGGCGCGCATGGACGGGGCGGGGCTCTGGCAGGAGATCGTCTACGTGCTGACGCCGATGGCGGTACCGGGGATCGCCTCGACCCTCCTCCTCAACATCATCCTTGCCTGGAACGAGAGTTTCTGGACCATCCGGCTGACCACCACCAATGCGGCGCCGCTTACCGCCTTCATCGCCTCCTTCTCCAGCCCCCAGGGACTGTTCTGGGCGAAGCTGTCGGCGGCCTCGACCATGGCCATCGCGCCGATCCTCATCCTCGGCTGGTTCAGCCAGAAGCAACTCGTTCGCGGCCTGACCTTCGGCGCGGTTAAGTAAGGAAGACGGAGATGGGCAGCATTACCCTCAGGAAGGTTTCGAAAGCTTTCGGCGAAGCCAAGGTCATCCCCTCGATCGACCTGGAGATCAAGGACGGCGAGTTCGTCGTCTTCGTCGGTCCGTCCGGTTGCGGCAAGTCCACGCTCCTGCGGCTGATCGCGGGACTGGAGGACGTCAGCGGCGGGCAGATCCTGATCGACGGACAGGACGTGACGCACAACGCTCCCGCACAGCGCGGGCTCGCCATGGTGTTCCAGTCCTACGCGCTCTACCCGCACATGAGCGTGCGCAACAACATCGCCTTCCCACTGAAGATGGCCAAGGTGGACAAGGCCGTGATCGAGCGGAAGGTCCAGGAAGCCGCGGGCATCCTCAACCTCACCGACTACCTGGAGCGCCGTCCGTCGCAGCTTTCGGGCGGCCAGCGACAGCGCGTCGCGATCGGGCGCGCGATCGTGCGCGAACCTTCGGCCTTCCTGTTCGACGAGCCGCTTTCCAACCTCGACGCGGCGCTCCGCGGCACGATGCGGCTGGAGATCAGCGAACTGCACAACGAGCTGAACACGACGATGATCTACGTCACGCACGACCAGGTCGAGGCGATGACCATGGCCGACAAGATCGTCGTGCTGAACCGCGGAAACATCGAGCAGGTCGGCTCGCCGCTCGACCTCTATTCGAGGCCGCGCAACCTCTTCGTGGCCGGCTTCATCGGTTCGCCCCGCATGAACCTCATCGAGGGGGACTTCGCCCGCGGGAAGGGGGCCCGAACCGTCGGCATCCGCCCGGAGCACCTGGCCCTCTCCAAGGAAAACGGGTTGTGGAACGGCACGGTCAAGGTTGCCGAGCACCTCGGATCGGACACGTTCCTGCATGTCGACGTTCCCGGGATCGGCCAGATCAACGCGCGTTGCGACGGGGAGTTCGGGGCGCGCCACGGCGAGACCGTATATTTGACGCCGAACGAGGCGAAGCTTCATCGGTTCGATGAAGAGGGACTCGCGATCTAGCGTCGGAGTGGAGCAAGCAATGACCGTAAGACTATCCTCCTCGGCACTGGGCGAGATCGCCCATCGGGCCGCAGTGCCGGCCTATGATCCGATCATGCTGAAGCCGGGCATCCTTCATTTCGGCGTCGGCAATTTCCACCGGGCGCATCAGGCGGTCTATCTCGACGACCTGTTCAACAAGGGCCATGGGCTGGACTGGGCGATCGTCGGCGCTGGCGTCATGCCGTCGGACGCGCTGATGCGCGAGAAACTTGCCGAGCAGGATTTCCTGACGACCGTCGTCGAGCAGGACAACAACCGCACCGCGGCGCGGGTGACCGCACCGATGATCGACATCATCGCACCCTCCGATACCGGCAAGATCATCGCCGCACTCGCCGATCCGCGCATCCGCATCGTGTCGATGACGATCACCGAGGGCGGCTATTTCATCGATGCCTCGGGGGAGTTCAATCCCGGCCATCCGGCGATCTTCCACGACGGACAGAATCCTGACAAGCCGACGACGGTATTCGGGCTCATCGTTGCCGGGCTGAAACGCAGGAGGCAAGCGGGGCTTGCGCCCTTCACCATCATGTCCTGCGACAACATTCCCGGAAACGGCGAGGTGACGGAAAACGCCGTGGTTGGCGTCGCGGCACTTTCCGATCCGGCATTCGCCCAGTGGATCGCCGATAACGTCGCGTTTCCCAATTCGATGGTGGACCGCATCACCCCGGCGACCGGAGAACGCGAGATCGCCCTGCTGCGCGATACATTCGGGATCGACGACAACTGGCCGGTCTTCTGCGAGGAATTCAAGCAGTGGGTGATGGAGGACAACTTTCCGGCCGGCCGCCCGCCGCTCGAGGAAGTGGGCGTCCAGTTCGTGCCGGACGTGGCACCCTACGAGCATATGAAGATCCGCATCCTAAACGGCGGACATGCGGCGATCGCCTACCCGGCCGCGCTCCTCGACATCCATTTCGTCCACGAGGCGATGGAGCATCCGCTGATCCGCGCATTCCTGGCAAAGCTGGAGAAGGAGGAGATCATCCCCATCGTGCCGCCGGTGCCGGATACGAACCTCAACGAGTACTACGGCCTGATCGAACGGCGCTTCGCCAACCCGAAGATCGGCGACACGATCCCGCGGCTCGCGCAGGACGGTTCCAACCGGCAGCCGAAGTTCATCCTGCCGTCCACCGCCGACCGGCTGGCGCAGGGCAAGGACATCATCGGCCTGTCGCTCGTCTCCGCCCTCTGGTGCCGCTATTTCGAAGGCACGACGGACAGCGGCAAGCCGATCGTCTTCAACGACACCAGCGCCGAGAAGCTGCAGGCGGCGGCCAGGCAGGCCCGCGACAATCCGGAAGCCTTTCTTGTGTTCGACGAGATTTTCGGGGAGGTTGCCCATTCGGAGTTCTTCCGCCGCCGTTTCTCGCACGCGGTAAGGACGCTCTGGGCCGAGGGGACGGCCAAAACTCTGGAGCTCTATCTCTCCGATGCTCTGGCGACCTGAGGGGGCAAGGAACTGGTGGAGGCGTCGCGACCACTGTTGATCTTCGACTGCGACGGTGTGCTGGTCGATAGCGAGTCGCTCTCGGTCAGCGTGCTGGTCGAGGCGCTCAACCGTCGCGGCGTGGTGATCGGCGAGGACGAGGCCTATGCCCGGTTCCTGGGCCGCAGCCTTTCCACGCTCGCGCAGATCCTGCACGACGATTTCGACCACAGCATCGACGCGGCCTTTCTCGACGACCTTCGCCGCGCGCTCTACGACCGGTTTTGCCATAGCCTGAAGCCGGTGAGGGGCGTCGCCGAGACGCTCGACGCGCTCGATTGCCCCCGATGCGTCGCGTCCTCCAGCCAGCCGGAGCGCATTCGCCTCTCCCTCCGGCTCACTGGCCTGCTGGAGCGCTTCGAGCCGCATATCTTCAGCGCCAGCATGGTCGAGCACGGCAAGCCGGCGCCCGATCTCTTCCTCCATGCCGCCCGCGCCATGGGGGCAGAGCCCACGGATTGCATCGTGATCGAGGATAGTCCGGCAGGCATTGAGGCAGCGCAAAGGGCAGGGATGACCGTCTTCGCCTTCACCGGCGGTTCGCATGCCGGAGCGCCGGGATACCGCGAGCGCATCGCGGCCCTTTCCCCGGACGCGGTGTTTGACGCCATGCCGGATTTGATCCACCTTGTCCGCAAACACATGGAAGGCCCGGACAGGCATCGTTCGCATCGCGGCGGATAGCGGCGAGGGGGAGCGGCCGAAGGGCTCAAGGGGCAGGGAACACGCACGGATGCGAGATCACGTCGTTGCTGTCGATATCGGCACGACCAGCGCCCGCGCCGGCGTGTTCGATGCTGAGGGACGGCTTCTCGCCCGCGCCACGCACCCGATCGTCATGCGGCGTCCCCTCGACAACCACGCGGAGCATGATTCAGAGGACATCTGGCGGGCGACCTGCCTGGCCGTTCGCGCGGCGATGACGGAGGCAAATCTTGCGGCAGACCGGGTCGCGGCACTCGGCTTCGACGCGACCTGCTCGCTCGTTGCGCGCGATCGCGACGGGCGGCAACTCACCGTCTCCACGACCGGCGAGGATCGCTTCGACACGATCGTCTGGCTCGACCATAGGGCGATCGCCGAGGCCGAGGAGCTTTCGGCCACCGGCCATGCGGTGCTGGATTATTCCGGCGGCTCGCTTTCCCCGGAGATGGAGATGCCGAAGCTCCTGTGGCTGAAGCGCCACCTGCCCCGGTCATGGGAGCGGGCCGGATATTTCTTCGACCTCGCCGACTTCATGACATGGCGGGCGACGGGCTCGCCCGCGCGATCACGCTGCACGCTGACGGCGAAATGGAACTTCCTGGCGCATCGGGACGAGGGCTGGCAGCAGGATTTCCTGGCTCTCGCCGGGCTGGAGGATCTCATCGAGCGCGGCGGCCTGCCGACCGATACGGTGCCGGCCGGCTCCGTAGTCGGGCAGTTGTCGCCGGTCGCGGCCGGGGAACTGGGGCTGGATACCGACTGCCGGGTGACGTCGGGGCTGATCGACGCCTATGCCGGCGCCTTCGGCGTCCTCGGCGGGGTGGAGGAGGGCGCGGCCCTCGATCGCTCCGTCGCGCTGATCGGCGGCACCTCGAGCTGCATCGTCTCGTTCGCGGCAGAAGCCAAGCCCGGCCAGAGCATCTGGGGGCCCTATTACGAGGCGCTTCTTCCAGGCCGCTGGCTGGTGGAAGGCGGCCAGTCGGCAACCGGTGCGCTCCTCGACCATGTGGTGCGGATGCATGCCGCCGGCGGCGAGCCGGACCGGGACATCCACGCCCGGATTGCCGCTCGCGTGCAGGAGTTGCGGGCGGAGCAGGGCGGCGACCTTGCCCGCGACCTGCATGTCCTGCCCGATTTCCACGGAAACCGATCGCCGCTTGCCGATCCGCATGTGAAAGGCGTCATCAGCGGGCTTACCCTTGACACGTCCTTCGACGGTCTCTGCCGCCTCTACTGGCGCAGCTGCGTGGCGATCGTGCTGGGTATCCGGCACATCCTCGAGGCCATGGAGCAATACGGCTACCGCTTCGAGACGCTGCACGTCACCGGCGGTCACGCCCATAACCCGCTTCTCCTCGAACTCTATGCCGATGTCACGGGCCGCAAGGTAATCGTCCCGCAGACGCAGGACGCCGTTCTCCTCGGGACCGCTATGACGGCCGCCGCGGGAGGTGGGCTCCATCCGGACCTCGCGGCGGCCGGACGCGCCATGGCGGCCGCCGAGCGGGAGTACCTTCCCGATGCCCGCCACGCCGGCGCCTATGACCGCGACTACCGGCGGTTCCTGGCGATGATCCGGCATCGCGACGAACTGAACGATATCCATTAGTCCGCCGCGAGAACGCGGCCTATCCGGGAGGTGTTGTCCATGTATTTCGCGATCCTCGCCTATCATGCGGAAACCGTCGTCCAGTCCTGGAGCGCGGAGGAAGACGCCGCCCTGATGGGCGAACTGCTGAGCATCAACGATCGGCTGGTGGCGGACGGGTCCCTTGGCCCCGCGGCCCGCCTCGGTCCGACGGCGGAGGCCGTGACGCTTCGCGGCAAGGGCGACGCGCCGGTGACGGACGGGCCTTTCGCGGAGACGAAGGAACAGCTGCTTGGCTTTTACGTGGTGGACTTCCCCGACATGGAGGGGGCGATCGCCGCGGCGCGCGAGCTTCAGAGCGCCAATCCGACGGCCGTCTACGAGATCCGCCCGATCCTGCTCTACCTGCCCGGCGCATCGCTTGGAGCCGGTGGAGAGGAGTGACGGCATGCGGGCGGCGCTTGCTCGCCAGCGTCCGGGAACCTACATGCTTGCGGCAACCGGAGACGCTTCATGATCCTCGACGCCGCCCGCCTGTCGCTCCTCAACCTCTTTGCGCCGGAGACGCGCTCGGTCTTCTGGAAGGTCCTCGGGCTCACCATCCTCGTTCTCATCGGCCTTTGGCTTGCGCTGCGGCAGACCTTCGTCTCCGTCGTCTGGCCCTGGTTTGCGCTCTATATGCCGGACGTCCCCGACTGGGCGGGCTGGCTCACCTTCATCGCGGCGATCTTCGCGGGCGTCGGGCTTGCGCTTGCGCTTGCGCTCCTCATCGCGCCGATCACCGCGCTCATTGCCGGCCTCTTCCTGGACGATGTCGCCGAAGTGGTGGAGAAGCGCGACTATCCGGCCGACGCGGCCGGACGGGCGATGCCGCTCGGCCGCGCCATCATCAGTTCGCTGCAGTTCCTCGGCGTCGTGATCGCCGGCAATATCGTCGCCCTGCTGCTGCTCTTCGTCCCCGGAATAAACCTCGTCGCCTTCTTCCTCGTGAACGGCTACCTGCTGGGGCGCGAGTTCTTCGAGTTCGCCGCCATGCGCTTCCGCACGCCGCCGGAGGCGCGGGCCTTCCGCTCCAAGCATCGCGGCACGGTCTTCCTGGCGGGCCTTCTGATCGCCGGCTTCCTGGCCATCCCGATCGTCAACCTGCTGACGCCGCTCTTCGCTGCCGGGCTGATGGTGCATCTCCACAAGAAGATTTCCCGTCGCGACCCTGCCTTCCGCCTGGCGCCGGTCGCGGTCAGATGAACTGTTGACGGAGGCCCGCTTCCGCCTTGCGAAGGCGGCAGCCGGTGTGGGAGAAGGAAGGCTTCTCCCGCGAAAGCCTTTCCATGCCCAAAGCCAGCACTGCCAGTTCCGCCCTCTTCGAACCCGGTTCGACGAGAGACCCGCTAGCGGTTCTGCGGCACGTCTACGGCTATGACAGCTTCCGCGGCAAGCAGGCGGCCGTCATCGAGCGCGTCGTGGCGGGCGGGGACGCCGTCGTTCTCTTCCCGACCGGCGCGGGCAAATCGCTCTGCTTCCAGGTCCCGGCGCTCTGCCGCGATGGCGTCGGGGTCGTCGTCTCGCCGCTGATCGCGCTGATGCGGGACCAGGTTGAGGCACTGCGGCAACTCGGCGTCCGCGCGGCCGCCCTCAATTCCTCGCTCTCCGCCGACGAGTTCGCCGGCGTGCGCCGGGCGCTGGCCGAAGGCGCGCTCGATCTTCTCTATGTGACGCCTGAGCGGATCGTCACTCCGGCCTTCCGGGAGATGATCGGACGATCGCGGATTGCGCTCTTTGCCATCGACGAAGCCCATTGCGTCAGCCAATGGGGGCACGACTTCCGGCCGGAATACCGGGAACTTGGGCTGCTGGGCGAACTCTTTCCCGGCGTGCCGCGCATTGCCCTTACGGCGACCGCTGACCCGCATACGCGCGAGGACATCATCGAGAGGCTGGGTCTTGGCGGAGCGGAAGTCTTCACCACCTCCTTCGACCGGCCGAACATCGCCTACGAGATCGTCGAACGGGACCAGCCCCGGCAGCAGCTGCTGCAGTTCCTGTCGCGCCATCGGGGATCGAGCGGGATCGTCTATTGCCTGTCGCGCGCCAAGGTGGAGGAGACCGCCGAATGGCTGAATGAAAAGGGCATAAGGGCGCTTGCCTATCATGCCGGCATGGATCGCGCGGTGCGGGATGCCAACCAGGACGCCTTTCTCAAGGAGGAGGAGCTTTGCCTGGTGGCGACCGTCGCCTTCGGGATGGGTATCGACAAGCCGAACGTGCGCTATGTCGCGCATCTCGATCTCCCGGGTTCGGTGGAAGCCTACTACCAGGAAACGGGACGGGCCGGGCGCGACGGTCTGCCGTCGGAGGTCTGGATGGCCTACGGAATGGCCGATGTCATCCAGCGCGGCCGGATGATCGACGGGGCCGGGTCGAGCGACGAGATCAAGCGCGTCGAGCGGGCCAAGCTGAATGCGCTGCTCGGCATCTGCGAAACGGCCGGCTGCCGCCGCAAGGCGATCCTGGCGCATTTCGGCGAGGCGCATCCGGGCGGCTGCGGCAATTGCGATACCTGCCTGAAGCCGGTCGATACCTGGGACGGGACCGACGCCGCGATCAAGGCGCTCGCGGCGATCTACCGCACAGGCGAGCGGTTCGGCACGGGCCACCTGATCGACGTCCTCACCGGCAACGAGAACGAGAAGACAATCCGCTTCGGCCATGTCAACATGCCGGTCTTCGGCGCGGGCAAGGACCTGCCGGTCAGAACCTGGCAGTCCGTCTACCGGCAGCTTCTCGCCGCGGGGCTTGTCAGCGTCGATCACGAGGCCTTCGGAGCGCTGAAGCTCGAACCGGACGCCCGGGCCGTCTTCCGGCGCGAGCGGGAGGTCCATTTCCGCAGGGATCGGCCGAAGACGGGCCGATCGGGCAGGGGGACGGCATCCGCGTCAGGCGCCAGCCGGTCGACGCTCGAGGGTGCCGACATGGAACTTTTCGAGGAATTGCGCCGGACGCGGCTGGAGATCGCCAAGTCGCTGTCGGTGCCGCCCTATGTCGTCTTCCCCGACACGACGCTCGTCGCCTTCGCCACCAGCCGGCCGACGAGCCGGGAGGCGCTGCTGTCCATCTCGGGCGTGGGCCAGTCGAAGCTGGAACGCTATGGCGACGCCTTCATCGAGGTCATCCGGGCCCATACCCGGTAGCCGGGCGGGCCGTCGCCCTAGACGTTCTCGACGGTCTCGCCGATCCGCTGCGGCGGCAGTTCGACCAGGGGGCGGGCACGTCGCAGGTCTTTTCCGGCGACTTGCAGAGATCGGCGATCACGCAATGCTCGCATTCGGGCTTTCGCGCCTTGCAGGTGTAGCGGCCGTGCAGGATCAGCCAGTGATGCGCATGGAAGAGATACTGCTTCGGGATCACCTTGAGAAAGCGTTCCTCGACCTCGTCCGGCGTCTTGCCCGGCGCCATCAGCAGACGGTTCGCTATGCGGAAGACATGGGTATCGACAGCGAGCGTCGGGATGCCGAAGGCCATGGACATCACCACGTTCGCGGTCTTGCGGCCGACGCCGGGCAGTGTCACGAGTTCCTCGCGCGTCTTCGGGACTTCCCCGCCGAAATTCTCTATCAGCATTCGCGACAGGGCGATGACATTCTTGGCCTTGTTGCGATAGAGGCCGATCGTCTTGATATGCTGGATGACGCCCTCTTCGCCGAGCGCCAGCATCTTCTCAGGCGTGTCCGCGACCTTGAAGAGGCCGCGCGTCGCCTTGTTGACACCGGCGTCCGTCGCCTGGGCCGACAGTGCAACCGCCACCAGCAGCGTGAACGGATTGGTGTGCTCGAGTTCGCCCTTCGGCTCCGGCCGCTGGACGGAGAACCTGCGGAAGATTTCCTCCATCTCCGCCTTCGAATACCGGCTTCGGATATGCCGTCGGGCAGCGGTTGCGGCAGGGCTGGACTTTTGTGGAAAAGCCGCGCTGGACTTTGATTTCGGAAGGACCATATCGTTTCTATAGCCAGTGCATGCGAGGAAAGGCAACGTGCAGATGCGCGATGAGCAACCCGTTTTCGCTGCCGAACTCACACCCCACCGTTCGCTTGGGCGCAAGGGATTTCACGTCCTGCTGATCCTGACCGGCGGCATCTGCTTCGTCCACGGTGTGTTCTTCCTGGTGACCGGAGCCTGGCCGATCGGCATCTTCCTCGGGATCGACTTCATCGCGCTCTACGTCGCCTTCATGATGAGCTATCGCTCCGGACGGGCGCGCGAGGAGGTGACGGTGACGCGGACCAGGCTCTCGATCCGCAAGTTTTCCCCCACCGGCCGCATGGTCGAGCATCGCTTCAATCCCTTCTGGGCCCGTTTCGGCGTCAACCGGCATGACGAGTTCGGCATCACCTCCATGTATGTGACGGGGGAGGGGCACCGGACGGATATCGGCTCCTTCCTCAATCCGGACGACCGCGAGAGCTTCGCGAAGGCGTTCCGCAGCGCGCTTGCGACGGTGACGCAAAGGCTTTGAACTGACAAGAAACGGGTGGTTTCTCCCCTGCGGCTGCGGCATTCTTCCGGCAAAGGAGAAACACGATGAACGGATTGGCACAGCTTGCGGAACCTGCTCGCGACGTGACGCCGGAAGGCGGCGACTACGAGACCGTCCGGCGGGTCATCGAACTCATTTCGCTCGACTACCGCGCCCAGCCCTCGCTCGATGCGATCGCGGCCGAACTCGGCCAGTCGCCGACGCAGTTGCAGAAGGTCTTCACCCGCTGGGCGGGCCTGTCTCCCAAGGCCTTCCTGCAGGCGGTGACCCTTGACCACGCCAAGCGGCTGCTCGGCAAGGAGGGCCTGCCGCTCCTCGAGACATCCTACGAAGTGGGGCTTTCCGGGCCGGGACGGCTGCACGATCTTTTCGTGACGCACGAGGCGATGTCGCCGGGTGAGTGGAAGGCGAGGGGCGGCGGGCTTACCATCCGCTACGGCTTCCATCCCTCGCCCTTCGGCGTCGCGCTGGTGATGGCGACCGATCGCGGCCTCGCCGGGCTCGCCTTTGCCGATTTCGGCAGCGAGAAGGCGTGCCTCGACGACATGGTCCGTCGCTGGCCGAATGCAGGTTATGTCGAGGACCTTGAGGCGACGGAGCCCTATGTCCGGCGCATCTTCGACCGCTCGCAATGGTCGTCCGGCCAGCCGCTGAAGGTCGTGCTGATCGGCTCAGACTTCCAGGTGCGGGTATGGCAGAGCCTCTTGAAGATCCCCTTCGGCAAGGCCGTGACCTATTCCGACGTCGCCCGCGATATCGGCCAGCCCGCCGCGAGCCGCGCCGTCGGCGCCGCGATCGGCCGCAACCCCATCTCCTTCGTCGTTCCCTGCCATCGGGCGCTCGGCAAGAGCGGTGCGCTCACGGGATATCACTGGGGGCTGACGCGCAAGCGCGCCATCCTCGGCTGGGAAGCGGGCAATCTCTAGAGCTTGGGAGGCTGCCGCTAGGCGTCTTCGGCAATCTTCAGAAGTTCCCGTGACGCGGCCTCGTCGGTGATCAGCGTGTTGCAGCCGATCCGGCGGATCGTGGCACGGATGGCTAGCGCCCGGTGGGCGCCACCGGAGGACAGCACGATGTGCCTTGCCTTCTTCAGCGTGTCGAGATCGACAGACATCACCCGCTCGTTGATCGGATGGTCGACCGAGCGGCCTTCGGCGTCGAGGAAGTTGAACATGGTGTCGCAGACGCAGCCGGCGGCGATCAATTCGCCCAGTTCCGCCCGCGAGATGAAGCCTTCCGAGAGCGAGGTGGAGCGGGGGCCGATATCGCCGCAGCTGACCACGGCGAGGTCCATCTGCTGGGCCAGGTCGTAGATCGACTTCAGGCCGCATTTTTCGATCAGGGCGCGCTTGGTCTCGACGGAATCGACCAGCAGCGGGGCGAGGAAGAGGTAGCATTCGGCGCCGAACTGGCTGGCGAGCCGCCAGGTGTAGTCGATCGGATTGGTCTGGTGCACGGCGACGATGCCGCCGAGCAGCGAGACGACCTTGCAGTTCTCACGGCGCGGCGGACGGAAGCTTGCCAGCGAGGCCGTCATCGTGCGCCCCCAGCCGACGCCGATCGTCATGTCGTCGTGGATCACTTCGGAGAGGAACTGCCCGAGCGCCAGTCCAACGGCCTTCGCGAGCGCGTCCGCATCCTGCTCCGGCGGCGCCGGAACGACGATCGCCTCGTCCAGCCCGTAGGCCTGTTCCAGCCGCGTCGCTAGCGACAGGCAATCCCCCACGCCGGCGTCGATCCATATCTGCACTTCCGAGCGCTTCATCGCCTCGTCAAGCATGCGGATTACGGTGGACCGGCTCACGCCGAGACGTTCGGCAACGTCCTTCTGCGTCATGCCCTGGTTATAGTAGAGCCATGCCGCACGCAGCCTGAGTGCGGACGCCTCCGCCATTCCGGGATGGGATTCACGTCGAAGTTTTGCCAAGTGGTCTCCGCCCGACTGCCGATCATTATTGAGTATGATACTTATGTCGATCGCATTGAGCAAATGTCTTGACTTGGCCATGTTCGGCTGGTGATAGTTCAATCAGAGGACGCCCCGTTCGGCGGTCCGCCTCCTACTCCCGATCCGAAGGATTTCCGGCATGACGTCGAAACTCGAACAGCTCCGCTCCATGACCACCGTGGTTGCCGATACCGGCGACATCGAGGCGGTTGCCCGCCTGAAGCCGGTGGATTGCACGACAAATCCGACCATCGTCCTCAAGGCGCTCGGGACCCCGATGTTCGCCGATGCAATGAAGGAAGCCATTTCCTGGGGCAAGGCCCGCAACGGCGGTTCCGATGCCGTCGTGGCGGAGGTCGCAGACCGCCTCGCCATCTCGGTGGGCGCAGCCCTTGCCGAACTCGTGCCCGGCCGCGTTTCGACGGAGGTCGATGCCGACCTCTCCTTCGACACCGAAGCCTCGATCGCGAAGGCCCGTGCCATTGTCGCCGCCTACAAGGAGCGCGGCATCGAGCGGGATCGCATCCTCATCAAGCTCGCTTCCACCTGGGAAGGGATCAAGGCGGCCGAGGTGTTGCAGAAGGAAGGCATCGACTGCAACCTCACGCTGCTCTTCTCCATGGCCCAGGCCATTGCCTGCGCCGAGGCCAAGGTCTTCCTCATCTCGCCCTTCGTCGGGCGTATCCTCGACTGGTACAAGAAGTCGACGGGCGAAGACTACACCGCGGAAACCGACCCGGGCGTCCTGTCGGTCCGGCAGATCTACAACTACTACAAGGCCAACGGCATCGAGACGATCGTCATGGGCGCGTCGTTCCGCAATGCGGGCGAGATCGAGGCGCTCGCCGGCTGCGACCGCCTGACGATCAGCCCCGCGCTGCTCGACGAACTCGACAAGGACCAGGGAACGCTGGAGCGCAAGCTGTCGCCCCAGCGGTTCGACGCGGTGCCGGCGCAGAAGCTCGACGAGAAGAGCTTCCGCTGGATGCTCAACGAGGACGCGATGGCGACGGAAAAGCTTTCCGAGGGTATCCGTTCCTTCGCCAAGGATCTCGTCGCGCTCCGGACCATGGTGAAGAAGGAACTGGCTTCGGCCTGATCCCTGCGCCATCGAAGAACAGGAGGCGGTCTCTCGACGAGAGGCCGCCTCTTTTCGTTTCAGACGGGCACGGACCGGGCCTTGGCGGTCAGCGTCGTCCTCACGAAGGCAAGGACGAACATGGCCGTCATGGTCAGCACGATGGTCGGTGCCGGTGCGCTGTCGATGAAGAAGCTCAGGTAGATGCCGATGAAGGTGGCGCTGACGGCAACCGCGATCGCGACAAGCAGCATGGCGGAGAAGCGCCGGGTCAGCAGGAAGGCGATCGCCCCCGGCGCCACCAGGAGCGCGATCGACAGGATGATGCCGACCGCCTTCAGGGCGCCGACCACGACCAGCGACAGGACGGCGAGCAGGCCGTAGTGCAGGAGGCGGGTCGGCAGGCCGATCGCCCTTGCGTGCTGCTCGTCGAAGGACTGCACGAGAAGGTCCTTGCGGAAGATCACCAGGAAGAGCGTCGCCGCCAGTGCGATGAGCGCCGTCTCGGCCATGTCGAACGGGGTGATGCCCAGCATGTCGCCGAACAGGATATGGTCGAGATGAACGTCGCTCTGCACCTTCACGTAGAGCACGAGGCCAAGGCCGAACATGCCGGAGAACACGATGCCGAGCACCGTATCCTCCTTGATGCGGCTGTTCTCCTTCAGGAAGCCGGTCGCGAGCGCACAGAACATCCCGGCCGCAAAGGCGCCGATGGCGAGCGGGATGGAGAAGATATAGGCGAGCACGATACCGGGAAAGACGGCGTGCGAGACCGCGTCCCCCATCAGCGACCAGCCCTTCAGCACCAGGAAGCAGGAGAGGATGGCCATCGGAACGGCGATCATCAGCGTCACCATGAAGGCGCGTTGCATGAAGTCGATCTGGAACGGGAAGGTGGCGAGGTCGATGAAGTCGGCGAGGCTGCTCATGCCGTCTCCTCCAGCGTCACGCGGAGCCGGCGGCGGGCAGCCAGCATGCCGTGCTTCGGGGCGAACAGGAAGGCGAGAAGGAAGAGGGCCGTCTGCAGCACGACGATGATGCCTCCCGTGGCTCCGTCGAGGAAATAGCTGAGATAGGCGCCGACGAAGCTGGTCGCCGCACCGATGCCGAGCGCAAGCCCGATGACGCGCGGGAAGCGGTCGGTTAGCAGATAGGCGGTCGCGCCCGGCGTCACCACCATGGCGACCACGAGGAAGGCGCCGACCGTCTGCAGCGCGGCGACGGTCGAGGCGGACAGCAGGGTGAAGAACAGCAGGCGAAGGAGGTCCGGCCGGAGCCCGATCGTGCGGGCGTGGTTCTCGTCGAAGAAGGCGACCATCAGGTCCTTCCACTTGAGCGCCAGGATGGCGAGGCTGACGCCGCCGATGATGACGAGCTGCAGCGTGTCGCCCGGCGTGATGGCGAGGATGTTTCCGAGCACGATCGTCTGGATGTTCACCGAGGTCGGGGAAAGCGAGACCATGAAGAGGCCGAGGCCGAAGAAGGAGGTGAAGATCAGGCCGATGATGGCATCTTCCTTCAGCCGGGTGCGCTGGTTGAGAAACAGCATGGCGCCCGCGGCAAGTCCGCCGGAGAGAAATGCGCCGAGCGCGAAGGGCAGGCCCAGCATGTAGGCGCCGGCGACGCCCGGAACGATGGAATGGGAGAGCGCGTCGCCGATGAGCGACCAGCCCTTGAGCATCAGGTATGCGGACAGGAAGCCGCAGACGCCGCCGACCAGCGCGCTGACCCAGATGGCGTTCCGCATGTATTCGTAGGTGAACGGCTCAAGAAGCGTCTGGAGCATTTTCCTGCGCCTTCTGCTTCTGCTGCCTGTCTCCATAGAGGACGAAGGGCCGCTCGTCGTCGCTGATGACCTTGAGATGCCGGGGGTCGGCGTCGTCGTGCAGGTCCGTGCCGCTCAGGATGAAGTGGCGCAGCACACCGCCGAAGGCCAGTTCCAGGTTGGCTTCGGTGAACGTATCCTCGGTCCTGCCATAGGCCAGCACCGTGCCCTTCACGAAGACGGTGCGGTCGCAGAAATCCGGGACGCTGCCGAGATTGTGCGTGGAAACCAGCATCACCCGGCCCTCGTCGCGCAGGCTTTTGAGGAGCGTAATGATCTGTTCCTCGGTGGTGACGTCGACGCCCGTGAAGGGTTCGTCGAGCAGGATGATCTGGCCTTCCTGGGCGAGCGCACGGGCGAGGAAGACGCGCTTGCGCTGGCCGCCGGAGAGTTCGCCGATCTGGCGCTTCCGGTAGTCCAGCATGTTCACGCGCCGGAGGGCTTCCGTCACCATGTCATGGTCGCGGCGGGAGGGAATGCGCAGGAAGTTCATGTGCCCGTAGCGGCCCATCATCACCACGTCCTCCACCAGGACGGGGAAATCCCAGTCCACTTCCTCCGCCTGGGGGACATAGGCGACGAGGTTTCGTCGCAGGGCCTCGCGGGCCGGCATGCCGAGGATTTCCACCGACCCCTCGGCAAGGGGGACGAAGCCCATGATCGCCTTGAACAGCGTGGACTTGCCGGAGCCGTTGACCCCGACAAGTGCCGTTATCGTTCCCTTGGGAACGGTGAAGCTTGCATGACGCAGGGCCGTGAGGCCGTTGCGGTAGGCCACCGTGATGTTGTCGACCAGGAGACCGGCGTCCGCAGGCTTCACCTTGCCCATCATCATGAAGCGAGACCCTTTGCAATGGTGTTGACGGTCACCGACAGGAGGTCGAGATAGGTGGGGACCGGACCGTCTTCCTCGCTCAGCGAGTCGACGTAGATGACGCCGCCATAGGCAGCGCCGGTTTCACGCGCGACCTGCTCGGCGGGATCGGACGAAACCGTGCTCTCGCTGAAGATCACCTTGATATTGTTTTCCCGTACGGCATCGATCACGGCGCGGACCTGCTGGGGCGTGCCCTGGCTGTCGGCGTTGACCGGCCAGAGATAGAGTTCCTTCAGGCCGAAATCGCGGGCGAGGTAGGAGAATGCACCCTCGCTGGTGACGAGCCAGCGCTGTTCTTCCGGCAGTGCGGCGAGCTGCTCGCGGATCGGCTCCACGGCGGCCTTCAGCTTTTGCGTGTAGGCCGCAGCGTTCGCCGCATAGGTTTCGGCGTTTTCCGGGTCGATCTCGCTCAGCGCCTTGCGGATGTTCTCCACGTAGATCACGGCATTATCGAGCGACATCCAGGCGTGCGGGTTGGGCTTGCCCTCGTAGGCGCCGCCGGCGATCGACATCGGCTCGACGCCCTCGGACACGGTAACGTTCGGGATATCGCCGAGATTGGCGAGGAACTTGTCGAACCAGAGTTCAAGGTTGAGGCCGTTTCGCAGGACGAGGTCGGCGTCACGCGCGCGCAAGAGGTCGTGCGGGGTAGGCTGGTAGTTGTGGATCTCGGCGCCGGGCTTTGTGATGCTCTCCACATCGGCGGCTTCCCCCGCGACGTTGCGCGCCATGTCGGCAATCACGGTGAAGGTCGTGACGACCTTCGTCTTGTCGTCGGCGAGTGCGGAGGCCGCGGACGTCGAGAGCAGTGCTGCGAGCGCGAGACCGCGGAGAAGCGATGATGCCATGATGATAATGAACCTCTTTTGCAATTAAGTTGCAATACCATTATCGGCGAAAAATTGGCCTGTCAACGCTAATGCAAATCATTGTCAACTGGATGATGCGTAACTGAAGGAACGGCGGGCGGCATCCGAAGGTTCCGCTTAAATCTTCGTCAAGGACCTTGAGGCACTGTCGCCCCACCGTATCGAGTGTTGCGTATGTCGAGGTTTGGAATGCCGGAGTTTCGCGGATGAAGAGTATTGTGTCCCGCATCCCGCGAAAACTCCTGCTGATCCTGTCCGGCGTCACGGTCCTGGGTGGCGGGAGCGGCGCGGCTGCGGTCTATATCGGTGCCGACAAGCTGCTCGGCCCATCCTATTCCGCCCTCAACGGGCTTTCCTGCACCACGGTCGAGACCATCAGGATCAAGAAGGCGGACCGCTACTGGGTCCGCAAATATGTCACCATGGACAAGCCCGGCGACGGCATGTCGAGGCTGAAGACGGCGCTCCGCGTGGCCCGCAAGGTGCAGGAGGCCGAGCGCTCCGATCTCGTCCAGGTCACGGTCCTGGATCCGGCCGGACCCACGGACCGGTCCCGGATGCGCGGACGCGCCATCGGTGCACAGGTCGTCTACATCCCCGACACAAGCAAGGTCCCGGACGGTCATCCCGCCCAGCCCGTCACCGCCTATTACGTCGACGGCGCTGCCGATGCGAACGGCGACTTCTGGGGAATGCGGATCGACATGCCGCGGGAGGATGCGGAGCACCTGACGGCCGCTCTCACCGACGACACGGATTGCCTTGATGCGCTGGGCCAGGGCGCGGGAGAACCCGGCCCGCTGAAGGCAGACGACAAGAGCGCCGGGCACGGCGAGGCCGTTGGTGGACATGACGCAGAAAAGCAGGGCGGACCTGCGGACACTCCCGCAGAGGTTCCGGTTGCCTCCGACGGGACCGAAGCGGAGCAAGGCCTGCTCGCCTCCCTGATGGGGATGGTCGGTCTCGGCGCTGCGGACCCTGTAGCAGAGACCAGCGCGTCCTCGCACGATCTGCCGCCGGACGATCTCCCCGATCCGGCGCATAGCGCTACGGGCGGCGATATCGAAAAGCCCGATGCCGCTCCTGGGGCCGATGAGAAGGCCGAAGCAGGCTGGCTCGATACCGTGAAGGGCATGGTCGGGTTCGGCGAGACCAAAGCGGAGCCCGAGGCGCCCGAGGTGCCGGCGGAGAAGGAGAGCGCCGCCGCGCCTGCGCAGGAGGAAAAGCCGTCTCCCCCGGCTGCGGCGGAGAGCGCCGGGAAACCGGCGGAGACGGGTGCGCAGAACCATGGTGCGGCCTGGCTCGCCAGGATGCGCGCCCAGCCCATGGCTCCCGAAAAGCACGAGGCGCCGGACGTGGTCGAAAAGGCCGCCGCCGCCGAGGCAGTACCGGTCTCCGTGGTTGCCGAGGAGGACGATCCGGAAAAGCACCGCCGGAAGCGGGAACCCGCCAAGGCCCCATAAGACATCTTATCGGAAGCAATAAAAAAGGCGGCTCGGGGCCGCCTTTTCAGTTCCGGTCAGTCCGTCTTGGCGCGCCGGGCCGGGAAGAGGATGACGTCGCGGATCGACGGCGCATCCGTCAGCAGCATGATCAGGCGGTCGACGCCGATCCCGAGGCCGCCGGCGGGCGGCATGCCCTGGTCGATGGCATCGAGGAATTCCTCGTCCAGCTGCTTGTCCTTCTCGCCGCGCGCATGCGCCTGCTCAAGCTGCTCGACCATGCGGGCGCGCTGCTCCTCCGGATCATTCAGTTCGGAGAAGGCGTTGCCGAGTTCCCAGGTGTTGCAATAGGTCTCGAAGCGCTCGACGAGGCGCGGTTCGCCGGGCACTTCCTTGGCGAAGGGGGAGATGTCCTTCGGGAAATGCGTGACGTGGGACGGCTGGATCAGCGTCGCTTCCACCTTCTCCTCGAAGATGAAGGCCAGGCATTCGCCCCAGGTCCAGTCCTTCTCGACCTCGAACCCGGCGGCCTTGGCGGCGGCGCGGGCTTCCTCGTCGGTCTTGATCGCCAGGAAGTCGATGCCGGTCGCTTCCTTGACGGCGTCCGGCATGGGCACGCGGCGGAACGGTCCCTTGAAGGAGAGTTCCTTGTCGCCGTACTTGAACTCGGTGGAGCCGTGGATGGTCATGGCGAGACGCGCGAAGAGGCGCTCGACCAGGTCCATCATGTCCTCGTAGTCGGCATAGGCCCAGTAGCACTCCATCATGGTGAACTCTGGATTGTGCCGGGTGGAGACGCCTTCGTTGCGGAAGTTGCGGTTCACCTCGAAGACCTTGTCGGAGAGGCCGGACACCAGCGTGCGCTTGAGGTACAGTTCCGGCGCGATGCGCAGGTACATGTCGAGCTTCAGCGTGTTGTGGTGGGTCTTGAAGGGCTCGGCCGTCGCGCCGCCGTAGATCGACTGCAGCATCGGCGTCTCGACTTCCATGAAGCCGTCGTCTTCCATGAAGCGGCGGATGCCGGAAACGATGCGGCTGCGCTGCTGGAAGCGGAGCTTGGACTCCTCGTTCGACAGGATGTCGAGATGACGCTTGCGGTAGCGCGTCTCGATGTCGGCGAGACCATGATACTTCTCCGGCATGGGCAGGAGAGACTTGGTCAGCATGGTGATTTCCTGCGCGTTGATCGTCAGCTCGCCGCGCTTGGTGCGGCGGACGACGCCCGTCACGCCGATGATGTCGCCGAGATCGATCATCGGCAGCATGTCGCGCGCCTCTTCCGGCGTCGTGTCCTTATGGCTGAAGATCTGGATCTTGCCGGAGGCGTCGCGCAGGTCGATGAACATGCCGGAATTGCGCATGGAGAAGACGCGACCGGCGACGGTCACGACGTCCTGCGTCTCGACGTCCGGCTCGAGGTTCTTGTACTTCTCCGCAAGGTCGGCATTGGTCATCGTCCGGTGGAAGTGCGCCGGATAGACGTCGCCGATCTTTTCGCGCAGCAGCTTGAGCTTCTGGGCGCGGACTTCCGTTGCGTCGGAGGAAAGGGCGTTTTCGTTCTGGTTATCAGCCATCTTACGGGACCTTCCTAGTTACGCCGCGCCGACCATGGAGGCGACCACGGCGGCGGCGACCTTCAGGCGCTGACGGACGACCGAGCGGCCGAGCAGGGCCATGGAATCGAAGAGCGGCAGCGAGCGCGACGAGCCGGACATCGCGACGAAGAGCGGCGGGGTCACGACGCGCAGCTTCTTGCCGAGCTTGTCGGCGACATTGCGCAATTCCTGGTCGATCGCCTCGACGTTCCACTCGAGGATCTTCTCGAGGTCGGCCTGGACGGTGTTGATGATCTCCAGCGTCTCCGCCGGGCTTGTCTTCAGGCCGGCGAAGGAGGCCGGCGTCAGGCCAACGTCGCCCGCCAGCAGGAAGCCGGCGAGCTGCGGCAGTTCGCCGAGCTTGGAAATGCGACTTTGCGAAAGCTTCAGGCCCTCGGCCAGACGGTCGTTTTCCGATGCCCATTCCAGTGTGCGGGCGATGAAATCCTCGGGCGTCAGCTTCTCGCGGATCCAGCGGCCGTTCAGCCAGTCGAGCTTCTGGATGTCGAAGATCGCGCCGGCCTTGGAGAGATTGTCCGGGTCGAACTTCTCGGCCAGCTCATCCATGGTGAGCAGTTCCTCGCCTTCGGCGATCTGGATGAAGAAGAGGCCGAGGAAGTTCATCAGCGCTTCGGGCAGGTAGCCCAGCGCGGAATAGTAGGAGATCGAGGTCGGGTTCTTGCGCTTCGACAGCTTCGACTTGTCGGCATTGCGCATCAGCGACAGGTGCATGAACTTCGGCTCTTCCCAGCCGAAGTAGCGGTAGAGCAGGATGTGCTTTGGAACCGAAGCCAGCCATTCCTCGCCGCGCGCCACGTGGGTGATCTTCATCAGATGGTCGTCGATGACGTTCGCCATGTGGTAGGTCGGCATGCCGTCGGCCTTGATCAGCACCTGCATGTCGACCGAGTCCCACGGGATCGACACGTCGCCGTAGACGCCGTCGTGGAAGTCGCAGGAGCCCTCGGTCGGGATCTTCATGCGGATGACGGAAGGTTCGCCGGCTTCCATGCGGGCGGTGACTTCCTCGGCCTTGAGGTTGAGGCAGAGCCCGTCGTACTTCGGCGGCTTTCCGGCGGCGCGCTGCGCCTCGCGCATCTGCTCCAGCCTTTCCGGCGTGCAGAAGCAGCGGAAGGCATGGCCCTTGTCGAGGAGTTCCTGCGCATAGGGCTGGTAGATGGCCTTGCGGTCCGACTGGCGGTACGGGCCGTAGGGGCCGCCGACATCGGGACCTTCAGACCAGGTCAGGCCGGTCCATTTCAGCGCGTCGAGCACTTTCTGCTCGAACTCCGGCGTTGACCGGGTCGCATCCGTGTCCTCGATGCGAAGGATGAACTCGCCGCCCATCTTCTTGGCGAAGAGATAGTTGAACAATGCGATGTAGACGGTGCCGACATGCGGCTCGCCGGTCGGCGAGGGTGCAATGCGGACGCGGGGGCCGGAAGTGCTCATGGGTAATGCTCGATTTGGCGCCGGATGCGGCGCGGACATGCGTGTCTCGGGATTGCTGGGCCTTAGCGCATATTCGGGCCCGAGCGTCAAGACTTGCCGCCAAAGCTAGGCCACCGGCCAGACCCAGAGAAGGGCCGGAACGCTGACCAGCACGATGATGAAGGAGAGCGGCAGGCCGAGGCGCGGATAGTCGGAAAACCGGTAGCCGCCGGGCCCCATGACGAGCGTATTGCACTGGTGCCCGACCGGCGTGAGGAAGTCGCAGCCAGCCCCGATGGCGACCGCCATCAGGAAGGCTTCCGGCCTGTACTCGAGCGCCGTCGCGAAGCTTGCCGCGATCGGCCCCATGACCAGCACCGTCGCGGCGTTGTTGAGGAAGGGCGTCACGCCCATCGCCGTCAGCAGGATCATCGCCAGCGCCGCATATGCCGGCATGCCGCCGGCGATCTGCCCGAGCCAGGACGCGATGAGTTCGCTCGCGCCTGACGTCCGCAGCGTGTCGGACACCGGGATCAGTGCCGCCAGCATGACGAGGATCGGGCCGTCGACGGCCTTGTAGACGTCCGTCAGGGGGATGGCGCGGAACACCGCCATGCCGAGCGCGGCAGCGAAGAAGGCGACGGCGACGGGCGCCCAGCCGAGCGCCGTGGCGATCATGGCGACGGCCAGGATGACGAGCGGGATGAAGGCGCGGCGCTGCGTGCCGAGCATGACCTCCCGCTGCGCCAGCGGCAGGAGGTCGAAATCCTGCATGACGCCCGGCAGCGCGTTGCGATTGCCCTGCAGGACGATGACGTCGCCCGCCATCAGCGTCAGGTCGCGCAGCCGCTCGCTGAGGCGATGGCCGCGGCGGCTCACCGCAAGCAGGTTGACGCCGCGCGTGTAGGAAAGGGCAAGCTCGCGCGCGGAAAGCCCCGCCAGCGGCGATTCCCGTGAGATGATCGCCTCGATGGACACGATGTCGTCCCGCTGCTGGCCCTTGCCGGTCAGCGGCTTGCCGGACAGCTGGAGCTTCGCATTGGAGACCAGCCGGTCGATCGCCGCGGAACTGCCCTCCAGGATCAGCGTGTCGAGTTCGCGCAGGATCACGTCGGGAAACGGCGACATGCGCGTCGTGCCGCGAAGGATGGTGGTCGCGATCACCTCGCCGTCGCCGAGCCGCAGCAGGTCGCCGAGCGACTTTCCGGCCATGGCGGATTGCGCCGGGATGGTCGCCTCCGACGTGTAATTGGCAATTTCCACGGCGTCTTCGATGGAATGGTTCTGCTTCCTGCGCGCCGGGACGAGCCAGTTGAAGAAGATCAGGAAGACGATCCCGACGAGCGCGAGCGTGGCGCCGACCGGCGTGAAGTCGAACATCGTGAAAGGGGTGCCGGTAAGCTCGGCGCGCAGCTGCGAGACGACGATGTTCGGCGAGGTGCCGATCTGCGTCATCAGCCCGCCAAGAAGCGCCGAGAAGGCCATGGGCATGAGATATCGCGACGGCGAGACCCCGGTGCGCTTTGAAAACTGGAAGGCGACCGGCATCATGATCGCCAGTGCGCCGATGTTCTTGATGAAGGCGGAAAGCACCGCCACCACGATCATCAGCAGGGCGAGCTGCGTCCTGACGGAGTTGAGGTTCGGAAAGAACTTCTTGATCGCGACGTCGACGATCCCGGAGCGGGCGACCGCCGCGCTGACCACCAGCGCGCTGCCGACGATGATGACGATATCGTCGGAAAAGCCCGAAAAGGCGTTGTCGATCGGGACGATCCCAACGGCGACCGCGGCAACCAGGGCGCAGCAGGCGACGATGTCATAGCGGAATCTGTCCCAGATGAAGACGGCCATCATGATGCCGATGACGGCGAAGGCGAGGATCTGATCAGTCGTCATATAGCCCCGGAAAGGTCACATGCGTCGTCGGAACGAGACGCGGCATTGCAGAACACCCATAACTGCGAGAGCGCGGAAGGTATCCCGGAGGTCGGAGAAAAAAACGGCCCGGACTGTGCCGGGCCGCGATGCGATGCTCAGTGGAGCGTCGTTTCCGTCTTCTTGCGTCGCCGCGCGTTGCGGGCAAACATGTTGAGGACTTCGACGAGGGCCGAGAAGGCCATGGCCGCGTAGATGTAGCCCTTCGGCACGTGGAAGCCCATTCCCTCGGCGATCAGCATCGTTCCGATCATCAGCAGGAAGCCGAGTGCCAGCATCACGATGGTCGGGTTCTTCTCGATGAAGTTGGCGAGCGGCGTGGCGGCGACCAGCATGACCGTCACGGCAGCGACGACGGCGACGATCATGATCGGCAGATGCGGCGTCATGCCCACGGCGGTGATGATGCTGTCGACCGAGAAGACGAGGTCGAGAAGCAGGATCTGGATGATCGCCGAGCTGAAGGTGATCGAGGCGGCGCCGCCCACCATGTCTTCCTTGTGATCGACGGGGTCCACGGAGTGGTGGATTTCGCGGGTCGCCTTCCAGACGAGGAAGAGGCCGCCGGCGATGAGGATGAGATCCTTCCACGAGAAGGGGTGACCGAAAGCCTCGAAGAGAGGATTGGTCAGCTGGACGATCCAGGCGACGGTGCCGAGAAGCGCAAGCCGCATTACCAATGCGAGCCCGATCCCGACCTTGCGGGCGACTTCACGGTTTTCCGGGGGAAGCTTGTTGGTGAGGATCGAAATGAAGATCAGGTTGTCGATACCAAGCACGACTTCCATGATCACCAGCGTGACCAAAGCGACCCAAGCGGTCGGATCCTGTAGAAGCCCTAGAATTTCCTGCACCGGATGGTCCCTCTCTCGGTCGATGGCAAAATGCTCGTCCGATTTAAGGAGTCGCGTTGCAAAGACAAGAGGAGGAGCGCGCGCCAGAGGTGCCGTTTTTCAATCAGCCGGCGTCCGCCGAGGCGTTTGTCCTGCCGTATGCGGCCATGAAGACGCGGATGGCGCTCTTCACGATGCGGTCGAGTTCCTGTCGGGACGGCACGTCGTCGAGGTCGCCGAACAGGCGCGCCTTGAGGAAGGAGCCGCTGGTCAGGTCGATGAACTGTCGCGCGGCGAGGTCGGTATCCTCCACCTCGAGCTTGCCCTGTCCGATATGCCGCACGATGAAGTCCTCCAGCACCGTGCGGACATTCGCGGGCGAGTGGAAGAAACGGCTGCAGAGACCCGGCATGCGGTTTCGCACGCCGATGAGCGTGCGCATGGCGTTGATCGTGCGGGGAGAAGTGATGTGGGTGGCAAAGCCTATACCGAACCGGTAGAGCCCGTCCTCGACCTCCTCGCTGCCCGCAAGGATATCTTTGAGCATGCGGGTGATGCGCTGCCGTTCCTCCTCGATGATGCTGGCGAAGAGGTCTTCCTTGTTTTGAAAATATACGTAGATCGTGCCCTTGGAGACGCCGGCTTCGCGGGTGATGTCGTTCATGCTGGCGGCATCGAAGCCGAGCCTCATGAACACCCGCTTGGCGCCCTCGATGATCTGCTCGCGCTTGGCCGGATCCTCGCCGGCGGCGAAGCGTCCGGGCTGCTGTCCGGGGTTGATTTCGATTTCTACGTTGTCGCTGGCCATGGGAGACCTTCCGATTTGCGAACCGTTCGGTTCGATTGTCCTTGATATGCGCACGAAAAGGCTCTATGTCAACTAACTGAACCGATCGGTTCGATTACGCTCGCAATGAATGGTGCTTCCGATGACCTCATCCTCCAGTGCGGGCGCGGTCCGCGCAGTAGTCCAAGAGAACATTCCTGCATCGGCGCGGTCCGACGAAACGGACGCCAGCCCCGCCGCCGATGTGCAGGCACAGGCGGCGGCACCGAAGAAGCGCCGCAGCCCCATCCTGCCCGTCATCGTGCTCGCTTTGCTCGCCGGAGCCTCATGGTACGGCTATGGCTGGTGGACGGATGGCCGCTTCCTGATTTCCACCGACGACGCCTATATCGAAGCGGACATCGCGATCATCTCGCCGAAAGTCTCCGGCTATGTGGAGCAGGTGAATGTCGTCGAGAACCAGGCGGTCCGGGCGGGCGACCCGCTCGTGACGCTCGACGGACGCGACTACCAGATCGCGCTGGAACGGGCGAGGAATGCGATCGAAAGCGCGCAGCTCGCCGTCAGCCGGATCGACGCGCAGATCGTCGGGGCCGGCGCGGCCCTGAAGCAGGCGGAGGCGCAACGCGGCGCGCTGGAAGCGGCTCTGCGCGGTGCCGAGATCAACGAGCGGCGCGCGGGCGGGCTTGCCTCGAAGTCGATCGGTACGGCCGCGGACCTCGACAATGCCAAGGTCGCACTCGACCAGGCGCGCGCCAACCTCATCGCAGGAGATGCGAGCGTTGCGTCCGCGGAGGCCAATATCGGCCTCCTGCGCGCCCAGCGGGACGAGGCCGTGAACGCCATCCGTGCCCAGGAACTGGCGCGCGACCAGGCGCAGCGCGATCTCGATTTCACGGTGCTGAGGGCGCCCTATGACGGTGTCGTCGGCAATCTCGCGATGCAGACCGGCGACCTCGTGTCGGCCGGCAAGCGGCTTGCGGCCCTTGTCCCGCTCACCAGTCTCTACATCCAGGCCAATTTCAAGGAAACGCAGATCTCCGGCCTCACGCCCGGTTCGAAGGTCCGCGTCCATGTCGATGCCTTCAAGGAGCACGACATCATGGGAACGGTGACCTCGCTCGCCCCGGCGTCCGGCTCGGTCTTCTCCATGCTGCCGGCCGAAAATGCCACGGGCAACTTCACCAAGGTGGTGCAACGGGTTCCGGTCCGCATCGCCATTCCGCCGGAAGCCCTGGCCGAGGGCCGCCTGCGCGCGGGTCTCAGCGTCATCGTCGATGTGGATACGCGCACGGCGCCTTCCGATCGGGCCGTGGCGCAGGTCGACTGACCGACGGCACGAACCGCTCAAACAGCAAGGAGAGGGCCATGGCGACATCGGCCGTTGCGGGAACGCTCCCCGCCGATAAGCCCGTCGATCCGCCCATGGATTCCCCCATGGATCCCCCGATGGACAGGCGCAAGCTCATCGCGTTCTTCGCGATGGTCTTCGGCATGTTCATGTCGATCCTCGACATCCAGATCGTCTCCGCCTCGCTGGCCGAGATCCAGGCCGGGCTGGGCGCGGGGTCCGACGAGATCGCCTGGGTGCAGACGTCCTACCTGATCGCCGAAGTCATCATGATCCCGCTGTCGGGGACGCTCGCGCGCATCCTGTCGACGCGCGTCCTGTTCAGCATCTGCGCGGCCGGCTTCACGATCGCCAGCGCGCTCTGCGCGACCGCCACCAGCATCGAGCAGATGATCGTCTACCGGGCGATCCAGGGCTTCATCGGCGGCGGCATGATCCCCTCGGTCTTCGCCGCCGCCTTCACCATATTCCCACCCTCCAAGCGGGCCATCGTCTCGCCCATCATCGGTCTGGTCGCGACGCTTGCACCGACCATCGGCCCGACGGTCGGCGGCTATCTGAGCCATGCCTTCTCCTGGCACTGGCTCTTCCTCGTCAACATCGTGCCGGGCATCCTGGTCACCGCCGTCGCCTGGAGCATGATCGATTTCGACGAGCCGCAGGCAAGCCTCTGGAAGAAGTTCGACTGGTGGGGGCTGCTTTCCATGGCGCTGTTCCTCGGTTCGCTCGAATACGTGCTGGAGGAGGGCAACAACAAGGACTGGTTCAACGACGGGCATATCGTTCTCGGCACGCTGGCGATGGGCGCCGGGGCGATCGTCTTCTTCTGGCGCGCCTTCAGGGTCGAGTTCCCCGTGGTCGATCTCAAGGCCTTCGCCAACCGCAACTTCGCCTTCGGCTCGCTGTTCTCCTTCGTCATGGGGATCGGGCTCTATGGCCTCACCTATCTCTATCCCCTCTATCTCGGGCGCATCCGGGGCTATGACGCGCTGATGATCGGCGAGACGATGTTCGTCTCGGGCCTTGCGATGTTCCTCACCGCGCCGGTCGCCGGTTTCCTGTCCAACCGGCTCGATCCGCGGGTGATGATGGCCATCGGCTTCTTCGGCTTCGCGCTCGGCACGTACATGCTGACCGGGCTCACCGCCGACTGGGACTTCTACGAACTCCTCCTTCCGCAGATCCTGCGCGGCTGCTCGATGATGCTGTGCATGGTGCCGATCAACAACATCGCGCTCGGGACGCTGCCGCGAGCGCGTGTCGGCAATGCGTCGGGCCTCTTCAACCTGACCCGCAACCTCGGCGGGGCGGTGGGGCTCGCGGTCATCAACACGCTGCTCACGCAGCGCTCCGACGAACATTACGCCCGCCTCTCGGAGCACCTGAGCTACAGCAACCCGGCGGTGGTCGACTGGCTCGACAGCGTCGGGGCGAACTATGACAGCTTCGGCCTCGATGGCGCGGGCGTCGCGCTGCAGCGCCTGTCGGGCATGGTAACGCAGCAATCCTGGCTCCTGTCCTTCATCGATGTCTTCACCGCGTTGACGGCGCTGTTTGCAGGCCTCATCCTTCTCGTCATGCTGATCGCAAAGCCCTCGGCCCAGGCGGGTGGCGGCGGGGGGCACTAGAGGCACCTCGCAACCCGCCGGAGCGGGGACAGCCGCCTCCCGCACCCTCACGGAACATTTTTGATTTACGTACCTCAAGAATTCCGCTACCACGGCGGCGGGAGGACGTATGAAGCCGACGGTTCACGATATCGCGCGTCTTGCGGGCGTCAGCCTCGCCACAGTGGACCGCGTCCTCAACGGCCGGCCCGGGGTGCGAAGCGTGACGCGCGAGAAGGTCAACGAGGCGATCGCCTCGCTCGGCTACGTCCGCGATCTCGCCGCCGCGAACCTGGCGAAGGGGCGGACCTACCACTTCACCTTCATCCTGCCTTCCAACGACAATTCCTTCATGATCGGCGTCAAGCGCGAGGTCGAGGCGGCGATCGAGCGGTCGTCCGTGGAGCGCACCCGCATCGAGATCGTCCAGGTCCCGGCATTCGATGCCCCGGCGCTTGTCGCGGCACTCGCGGTCGTCGCTGCCGACCGTCCCGACGGCGTGGCGCTCGTCGCCATCGACGAGCGGAGCGTGCGCGCCGCGGTTGACAATCTTGCCGAAGCCGGGATCGCGGTCGTCACCCTCGTGTCCGACCTCAGCGGCTCGGCCCGCCATCATTACGCGGGGATCGACAATGTCGCGGCCGGCCGCACCGCGGCAAACCTGATGGGCCGCTTCCTCAGCAAGGTCGACGGTCGGGTCGGCGTGCTTGCCGGGTCGATGATGGTCCGCGACCACCGCGAAAGGCTCGAGGGCTTCCTCGCCGTTCTCTCGGAGGATTTTCCCCAGGTGGCGATCCTGCCGGTGATGGAATCGCGCGACGATGCGGCCATCGCCGAGGCGCTGGTGCGCGACGCGCTGCGCCGTCACGTCGGGCTGAACGGCATATACAGCCTCGGCGCGGGCAATCGCGGCCTGATCCGCGCGCTTGGCGACGTCGCGCCCGACAGGAGGCCGGTCGTCATCGCCCATGAACTCACCGCCTCGACGCGCAAGGCGCTTCTCGACGACACGATCGACGCGGTGCTCAACCAGGATGCGGGCCACGAGGTGCGCAGCGCCATCCGAGTGCTGAAGGCGAAGGCCGACGGCCTGCCGCTGCTCGCCGCGCAGGAGCGGATCCGCATCGACATTTTCCTCAAGGACAACCTGCCCTGAGCGCAGAAGGAAGGCATGACATGTATCTCGGTCTCGATCTCGGAACCTCAGGCGTCAAGGCCATGCTCATCGACGGCGACCAGCGGATCGTCGGCTCGGCAAACGGCGCGCTGGACGTGTCGCGGCCGCATCCGGGCTGGTCGGAACAGGACCCGGCTGACTGGATACGCGCGGCAAAAGAGGCGGTGTCCGGCCTGAAGGCCAGCTTCCCGGCCGAACTCGGCGCGGTGAAGGGCCTCGGCCTTTCGGGGCAGATGCATGGCGCCACACTGCTCGACGGGGACGACAAGGTCCTGCGGCCCTGCATCCTGTGGAACGATACGCGCTCCTACCGGGAGGCGGCGGCGCTCGATGCCGATCCGCGCTTCCGCAAGATCACCGGCAATATCGTCTTTCCGGGCTTCACCGCGCCGAAGCTCGTCTGGGTCCGGGATAACGAGCCGGAGATCTTTTCCAGGGTCGCGAAGGTCCTGCTCCCGAAGGACTACCTGCGTCTCTGGCTGACCGGCGAGCATATTTCGGAAATGTCGGATTCGGCCGGCACGTCCTGGCTCGATACCGGTGCCCGCAAATGGTCGCCGGAGCTTCTGGCGGCTACCGGGCTTTCGGAGGATCACATGCCGTCGCTCGTCGAGGGCACGGAGCAGGGCGGCAGGCTGCGCGCCGAACTCGCCTCCTCCTGGGGGATGGGGGAAGGCGTGGTCGTGGCCGGCGGAGCAGGGGACAATGCCGCTTCGGCCTGCGGGATGGGCACGGTCTCGGAAGGCCACGCCTTCGTGTCGCTCGGCACGTCCGGCGTGCTCTTCGCCGCCAACGCCTCCTACCTGCCGAAGCCGGAAAGTGCGGTGCATGCCTTTTGCCACGCGCTGCCGAAGACCTGGCACCAGATGGGCGTCATCCTGTCGGCAACCGATGCGCTGAATTGGTATTCCGGCATTGCCGGCAAGTCCGCGGCGGAGTTGACCGGCGAGGTCGGGGACACGCTGAAGGCGCCGTCCGGCGTCACCTTCCTGCCCTATCTTTCCGGCGAGCGGACGCCGCACAACGATGCGGTCATCCGCGGCGCATTCATCGGGCTCGGCCACGAGTCGGGCCGCACGGCGCTGACCCAGGCGGTGATGGAGGGCGTCACCTTCGCGATCCGCGACAACCTCGAAGCGCTGAAGTCCGCGGGGACGTCGATCTCGCGGGTCACCGCGATCGGCGGCGGCTCGCGCTCGAAATACTGGCTGGCATCGATCGCCACCTCGCTCGGTGTCCCGGTGGACGTTCCGGCGGACGGCGATTTCGGAGCGGCATTCGGCGCAGCACGGCTCGGCCTGATCGCCGCGACGGGCGCCGATCCGCTCTCGGTCTGCCAGCCGCCCGTCATGGCGGAGACGATCGACCCGGTTTCGGGGCTCGGCGAGGCCTATGCGGCGGCCTATGCGCGGTACCGCTCGGCCTATCCGGCGATCCGGTCGCTGGCGCATTGAACCGGGCTCGCCCTGACTCTCTCCCGGCCTGCGGCGAAGGGGACGCCCAGCGCGACGCCCCGAGAGGCCGCTGCAGGGAGGTGGGTGGGCGAAGCCGGAAATTTCCAGGAACCAAGGAGGAATGACACGATGAGCACAGGCTTTTTCGGAGACATAGGCAAGATCAGATACGAAGGTCCGGACAGCACCAATCCGTTCGCCTTCCGCTTCTACAATCCGGACGAGATCGTCGCGGGAAAGCGGATGGAGGACCACCTGCGGTTCGCCGTCGCCTACTGGCACACCTTCACCTGGCCGGGCGGCGATCCGTTCGGCGGCCAGACCTTCCAGCGCCCGTGGTTCGAGGACACGATGCAGGCCGCGAAGATGAAGGCCGACGTCGCCTTCGAATTCTACCAGCTGCTCGGCGCGCCCTTCTACTGCTTCCATGACGCGGACGTCAGGCCGGAAGGTAATTCCTTTGCCGAAAACACCCGCAACCTCAACGAGATCGTCGACTATTTCGAACAGAAGCAGGCCGAGACCGGCGTCAAGCTTCTCTGGGGCACCGCGAACCTCTTCTCGCACCGTCGCTACATGGCCGGGGCGTCGACAAATCCGGATCCGGACGTCTTTGCCTTCTCCGCAGCGACGGTGAAGACCTGCATCGATGCGACCAAGCGGCTCGGCGGGGTCAACTACGTGCTCTGGGGCGGGCGCGAGGGTTACGAGACCCTGCTCAACACCGACCTTTCGCGCGAGCTCGACCAGATGGGCCGCTTCCTCAACCTCGTCGTCGAGTACAAGTACAAGATCGGCTTCGAGGGCACGATCCTGATCGAGCCGAAGCCGCAGGAGCCGACCAAGCACCAGTACGACTACGACGTCGCCACCGTCTACGCCTTCCTGCAGAAGCACGGACTGGAGAAGGAGGTGAAGGTCAATATCGAGCAGGGCCACGCCATTCTCGCCGGCCATTCCTTCGAGCACGAGATCGCCATGGCCAATGCCTTCGGCATCTTCGGCTCGATCGACATGAACCGGAACGACTACCAGTCGGGCTGGGACACGGACCAGTTCCCCAACAACGTGCCGGAAATGGCCCTGGCCTACTACCACATCCTCCAGGGCGGCGGATTCCGGAACGGCGGCACCAATTTCGACGCCAAGCTTCGCCGCCAGTCGCTCGATCCGCAGGACCTGCTGATCGGCCATATCGGCGGCATGGACTGCTGCGCGCGCGGGCTGAAGGCGGCCGCGCGGATGATCGAGGACGGCGCCCTGTCGAAGCCGCTCGAGGAACGCTATGCCGGCTGGGACAGCCCGGAGGCGCAGAAGATGCTTCGCGGCGAGTACAAGCTCGACGACATCGCCGCCATGGTGGAGCGGGAAAACATCAATCCCGAACCGCGCTCCGGCCGCCAGGAATACCTGGAAAACGTCGTCAACCGCTACGTCTGACCAAAAGGCAGGGCCGCGAGAGTGGCCCCGCCTTTCGTCTCAATGCGCATCCGCGAAGCGATCGAGTTCCGCGACGACATCCTGCGGCAGGTGGAGATCGGCGACGGCAAGGTTCTCCTTCAGGTGCGCGACCGACGAGGTGCCGGGGATGAGGAGAATGTTGGGCGAGCGCTGCAGGAGCCAGGCGAGCGCCACCTGCTTGGGCGTGGCCCCGAGGCGCGCGGCCGCCCCGTCCAGCGTTTCGGACTGGAACGGCGTGAAGCCGCCGAGCGGGAAGAAGGGCACATAGGCGATGCCGTCAGCGGCCAGGGTGTCGATCAGCGCGTCGTCGGCGCGCCTGGCGATGTTGTACATGTTCTGCACGCAGACGATGTCGCAGACTGCGCGGCTGTCGGCGACCTGCCTGGCGGTCACGTTGGAAAGGCCGATGTGGCGGATGAGGCCCTGCCGCTGAAGCTCCGCAAGGGCAGTAACCTGCTCCTCGAGAGATCCTTCCGCCGGCCCGTAGACGTCGAGCATGGAGCGGAAGTTGACGACCTCGATCGTCTCGAGGCCGAGATTGCGCAGGTTGTCATGAACGGCGGACACGAGGTCCTGTTTCGACGTCGCCGGCACCCATTCGCCGTTCGGCCCGCGCCTTGCGCCGATCTTCGTGACGATCGCCAGGTCGTCCGGATAGGGATGGAGCGCTTCGCGGATGATCTGGTTGGTGATGTGCGGGCCATAGAAGTCGCTGGTGTCGATGTGATTGACGCCAGCCTCGACCGCGGCGCGCAGCACGGCGATCGCCTGGTCGCGATCCCGGGGCGGGCCGAATACGCCCGGGCCCGCAAGCTGCATGGCGCCATAGCCCAGCCGCCGGACCGGGCGATCGCCCAGGCGGTAGGTGCCGGTTTGTGAAATGCTGTCCATTGTCGATCTCCTCGGGTGACGATGTGAACGTTGCCCCCAAGAGGTATGACCTGTTGCGCCTGCCGATAATCCGGTACAATCCGCACGACCTGTGCGGGAGGGCGAACAATGGCGGTGGAGCTGGGTGATCTCGGTGCGTTCGTGGCAGTGGCTCGCGCCAAGGGTTTTCGCGAGGCCGCACGGTCGACCGGCGGCAGCCCGTCCGGCCTCAGCGAGGCCGTGCGGCGGCTCGAGGCGGAACTCGGGGTCCGGCTCCTCAATCGCACGACCCGCAGCGTCGCCCCGACCGAGGCCGGACAGAGCCTGCTTGCGCGCCTGGCGCCGGCGCTCGGGGAGATGGAGGCCGCCCTCGACGCGGTCAACAGCTTTCGAGACCGTCCTGCGGGAACCCTGCGGCTGAACGTACCGGTCAGCGCCGCCCGGCTTGTCCTGCCGAAGATCGTGCCCGGCTTTCTCGCGGCCTATCCGGATATCCGGCTGGAGGTGATGACGGACGAGAGTTTCGTCGATGTGCTCGCTGCCGGCTGCGATGCCGGGATCCGCTATGGCGAACGGCTGGAACAGGACATGATCGCCGTCCCGATCGGGCCGCGCAGCCAGACCTATGCGCTTGCGGCCTCTCCGGCCTATCTCGACCTCCGTGGCCGGCCGCAGCATCCGCGCGACCTTCTCGACCATTCCTGCCTGCGCTTCCGCTTTCCGAGCGGAAACATGCCCAACTGGGAGCTGGAGCTGGAGGGCGAAGTCGTGGTCGTCGAGCCGAAGGGACCGCTGATCGTCCAGGCGGGGGGCGCCATCGAGCTGGCGGTGGAGGCCGCGGTTGCGGGCGTCGGGATCATCGGTCTATTCGAGGACTGGCTCAGGCCGCAGCTGGAAAGTGGAGCCCTGGAGCCGGTCCTGAGGCCATGGTGGCAGGAATTCCCCGGGCCGTTCCTCTACTATCCCGGCCGACGCCTGGTGCCGGCGCCGCTTCGGGCCTTCCTGGATTTCGTGAAGTCCCGTCCCGCAGGTCGATGACCCGACCGATGATCGGCCATTCGGCTCGGACGGCTCGGTCGCGCTATCCTGCCTCGCCCGGCCGTTTGCCGCCCGGCGGCGGGGGGATCTGGTAGAGCGGGCCTGTCGTCCAGCTTGGCGGGAGATCGAGATCGCCCTGCCCGAGGAAGGTGAGGCGGCCAGCCTTGTAGGCCTCGCTTTCGAGAAGCCGGTCGTGAACGGCCTGCATCGCAAGGGCCAGCGCCTGGATGCCGTCGATGCCGAATGTGCGGTGACGGACGTCGCCATCCGGCCAGGCGATGGACCATCTGCATTCGAAATCGCTGCCGGGGACCTCGGCGGGCGCTTCGAACCTGATCAGCAGGGGCTCGCCATCGAGGTCGAGGCGCCGTTCCACGAAACTCTTTCCGTTCATCCGTATCCTCGCTGGGCTGGCCGTGGCGCCGGGGCTTCGGGCGTATTTCGCGCCGTACCGGCAGGCATGTCGTATCCGTTTCTGAAGGCATCGAACTTATCGAGAAACCTGCTTTACGTACCTCATTTTCTTGGATAGCGTCAATTCCGGGAGGAAGTTCAGGTGCATCAAGCAAGGTTTTTGCCTGCGCGTGAGGGGTTGGCCAGCGACCGGACGGCCGGTCCGTCGTCCGCGGCGGAAGGCGGGCCGCGATGACCGGCGATCCGGTTCCGGGCACATCCGCGATCCTTGCCGCGCGGGGCCTTTCCAAGAGCTTCGGTCCGGTCGAGGTGCTGCACGACGTGACGCTGTCCGTGCGGCCGGGCGAGGTGCATGCCATCATCGGCGAGAACGGTGCGGGCAAGTCGACCCTGATGAAGATCCTCGCCGGCCACGAGCCGCCGACGCGCGGCGAGATCCTCGTCGACGACAGGCCGGTTGTCTTTGCCGGGCCCGTGGATGCCGAACACCGCGGCATCGTGCTCGTCCACCAGGAAATCCTGCTCGCCCCCGACCTGACGGTCGCGCAGAACATCTATCTCGGCCGCGAACTTGGCAGGGGAATAGGTGTCGACGACAGGGCCATGAACGAGGGAGCGGCCGCCGCCCTTCGCGATCTCGGGACCGATATCGATCCCCGTGCCGTCGTCGCCAGCCTGTCGATCGCCCAGCGCCAACTGGTGCAGATCGCGCGCGTCCTGCTCGTCCCCCATCGGGTGGTGATCTTCGACGAGCCGACCGCCTCCCTGACGCCCTTCGAGACCGAGGCGCTGCTCAAGGTCATCCTCGACATTCGCGGTCGGGGCGTCGGCGTGCTCTATATCTCGCACCGCCTGCCGGAGGTGAAGCGCATCGCCGACCGGGTGACGGTGCTGCGCGACGGTCGGCTCGTCGCCAGCCATGATGCCGCCGACCTGGAACCTGCCGACATGGCGCGGCTGATGGTCGGGCGCGACGTCACGAAGCTCTATCCGGACCGCCATGCGGACGAGGCGCGGGAGACGGTCCTGGAGGTGCGCGACTTCGACGTGCCCGGCCATGCCCGGAATGCCACCTTCGAATTGCGCAAGGGCGAGATCCTGGGCTTTGCCGGCCTTGTCGGTGCCGGCCGAACGGAACTGATGGAGGGACTGGTCGGCCTGCGGCGCGCCCACAGCGCCGTCCGGTTGCGCGGCAGGGACGTGCACTTCCGGTCCGCCAGCGAAAGCCTCGATGCCGGCATCGCCTATCTCTCGGAGGACCGCAAGGGCAAGGGCCTCCTGCTTCTCAAGGATCTCGCAACCAACCTGACGCTTGCCTCGATCACGAGGTTCGTCCGCGGCCTGCAGATCGACCGCAGGCGCGAGGCGGATGCGCTCGACATCGCGATCCGCGACTTCGACATCCGCACCGGGCGCAAGGACCTGCTGGCGGGGCAGCTTTCCGGGGGAAACCAGCAGAAGCTCCTCATTGCCAAGATGATGATGCTCGACCCGTCGATCGTCATCATCGATGAGCCGACCCGGGGCATCGACATCGGCACCAAGCAGCAGATCTACAAGTTCATCGCGCGTCTGGCGGAGGAGGGGCGCTCGATCATCGTCGTATCCTCCGAAATGCCGGAGCTGATCGGCATCTGCGACCGCATCCTCGTCATGCGGTCGGGGCAGATTGTCGGGGAAGTCACGGGGGAACACATGACCGAGAACGAAATCGTGGTGCTCGCCACCGGCGTGAAGGCAGGGGAGGCGGCCTGAGACATGACGACAGCCACCACCGAAACGGCCAAGCCGAAGACTTCCCGCGACTGGGACCTCAGGGCGGTCGCGCCCTTCGTGGCGCTGGCCCTGCTGCTCGTCCTCGGCGCGGTCGCCAACGAGAACTTCATCTCCGTCACCAACCTGATGAACGTCATCACCCGCAGCGCCTTCATCGCCATCATCGCGCTCGGCGCGACCTATGTGATCTCGTCGGGCGGGCTCGATCTTTCCGTCGGCGCCATGGTGGCCTTCGTCGCCAGCCTGATGATCATGTTCCTCAATTCCGGGGCGATAGCCGATCCGATGCTGCTGCTCGTCGCGGGGATGGCGCTTGCGGTTGCAATCGGCGCCGCCTGCGGGCTGTTCAACGGACTGATCACGACGGTCGGACAGATCGAGCCTTTCATCGCCACGCTCGGCACGATGGGCATCTATCGCGGCCTCACCACCTGGCTTTCGCAGGGCGGCGCGATCACGCTGCGCGACCGGGAACTGCAGTCGCTCTACCGTCCGGTCTATTTCGGCGATATCCTCGGCGTGCCGGTGCCGATCATCGTCATCTTCGTGACCGCGGCGATCGCCGCCTTCGTGCTCTACCGCACGCGCTACGGCCGCCACCTGATCGCGGTCGGTTCCAACGAGGACGTCGCCCGCTATTCCGGCATATCCGTGAAGCGGGTGCGCACCATCGCCTACGTCGTGCAGGGGCTCTGCGTCGCGATCGCGGTCCTTCTCTACGTGCCGCGTCTCGGCTCCACCTCCGCCACGACGGGAATCCTGTGGGAGCTGCAGGCGATCACCGCCGTCGTCGTCGGGGGGACGGCGCTGCGCGGCGGCGTCGGGCGCATCTGGGGCACGATCTGCGGCGCCTTCATCCTGGAGATCGTCGGCAACATCATGCTGCTGTCGAACTTCGTCAGCGAATACCTCATCGGCGCCATCCAGGGCGCAATCATCATCATCGCCATGCTCGTGCAGCGCTCGCTGTCGCGGCGATCGTGAGGAACCGGCCGGGCCCAAACGGGTCGTGCCCGGCCGCCGGCAAAGACCCGAACTTGGGAGAGAGAACATGCGTAGAAGAACTTTCGGCCTGCTCGCAGCGGCGCTTGCGACCTCGGTCGCCATCGGCCCCGGCCTCGGCTGGGCCCAGGAGGAGAAGAAGGCAACGATCGGGGTCTCCATCCCGGCCGCCGACCACGGCTGGACCGCGGGCGTCGTCTACCATGCCGAGCGCGTCGCGAAGCTCCTGATGGACGAGCACCCTGGCCTCAACGTCATCGTCAAGACCTCGCCCGATCCGGCAAGCCAGGCGAATGCGGTGCAGGACCTCGCCGTCCAGGGCATCGACGCGCTGGTCATCCTGCCGACCGATCCGGACCCGCTCGTCAACGCCATTCAGCAGGTCAAGGATGCCGGCACCTTCGTCGCCCTCGTCGACCGCGCGCCCTCCAGCAACGACAGTTCCGTCCGCGACCTCTATGTGGCCGGCAACAACCCGGCGCTCGGCGAAGTGGCCGGCAAGTACATCGCGGAGACCACGCCGGATGCCGAGGTCGTCGTCATCCGAGGCCTGCCGATCCCGATCGACCAGCAGCGCCAGGACGGTTTCGACAAGGGCATCGAGGGCTCCAACGTCAAGGTGCTGGAACGCCAGTACGGAAACTGGAACCGCGACGACGCCTTCCGCGTGATGCAGGACTACCTCACCAAATACCCGAAGATCGACGTGGTCTGGGCGCAGGACGACGACATGGTCGTCGGCGTGCTGGAGGCGATCGAGCAGTCCGGGCGCAGCGACATCCAGTATGTCGTGGGCGGCGCCGGCTCCAAGGACATGGTCAAGCGGGTGATGGACGGCGACAAGATGGTGCCGGTCGACGTGCTCTATCCGCCGGCGATGATTGCAACCGCCATGCAGCTTACCGCCGACGGCCTCTACGACCAGGTGCCGGTGAGCGGCACCTACATCCTCGACGCCACGCTCGTCACCAAGGACAATGCCGAGCAGTTCTACTTCCCGGATTCGCCCTTCTGAGGCGTGATCCGGTCCTGACGCCAGCCCTCTTCCCGTGATCGCGGGGGGAGGGAGCGCCCTTCATGCTCGGTCCGTCTCAGGCGCGGACCGATCGGTCTTCTCTTCGCGGGTGAGGGGAAGGCCGACAGGCAGGCGGGGGCAACGGATGCAAGCAGCCATACGACACTGGAGGAATTTTCATGAAGACGATCAAGGGTCCGGCCATCTTTCTCGGCCAGTTCGCCGGGGATGCGGCGCCGTTCAACTCGTGGGACGCCATCACCAAATGGGCGGCGGACAAGGGCTATGTCGGCGTCCAGGTGCCGACCTGGGCCGGGCAGCTGATCGACCTCAAACGGGCGGCGGAATCGAAGGACTATTGCGACGAGTTCGCGGGCGTCGCGCGCCAGAACGGCATCGAGGTGACGGAACTCTCCACCCACCTCCAGGGCCAGCTCGTCGCCGTCCATCCCGCCTATGACGAGGCGTTCGACGGGTTTGCGGCGCCGGAAGTGCGCGGCAATCCGAAGGCGCGGCAGGAATGGGCGGTCAACCAGGTGAAGATGGCGCTCTCGGCGTCGCGGCATCTCGGCATCAAGGCGCATGCCACCTTTTCCGGCGCACTCGCCTGGCCCTTCATCTACCCTTGGCCGCAGCGGCCGGCCGGTCTCGTGGAGACGGCCTTCGACGAGCTCGCCCGCCGCTGGACGCCGATCCTCGACCATGCGGAAGAATGCGGCGTCGACGTCTGCTACGAGATCCACCCGGGCGAGGACCTGCATGACGGGGTGACATTCGAGATGTTCCTCGAGCGGGTGAAGAACCACCCACGCGCCAACATGCTCTACGACCCGTCGCACTACGTGCTGCAATGCCTCGACTACCTGGACAACATCGACATCTACAAGGACCGGATCAAGATGTTCCACGTCAAGGATGCGGAGTTCAATCCGACCGGCCGCCAGGGCGTCTACGGCGGATACCAGAGCTGGGTGCAGCGCGCCGGGCGCTTCCGCTCGCTGGGCGACGGGCAGGTCGATTTCGGCGCCGTCTTCTCGAAGCTCACCGCAAATGATTTCGACGGCTGGGCCGTGGTCGAATGGGAATGCGCGCTGAAGAATTCCGAGGACGGAGCGCGCGAGGGCGCGGAATTCGTCAAGGCGCACATCATCCGTGTCACGGAAAAGGCCTTCGACGACTTTGCCGCCGGCGGCACGGACGAGGCGGCGAACCGGCGGATGCTTGGGCTTTAGGAACGTCGGTCAGGGGCGCCTTGCCGCAACTCTTCCCGTTTGCCGGGAAGAGGCCGAGGCGAGGCGGCTTCCCGACCTCCGGGAGAAGGGGCCGACAGGGCGGGGGAGGCAGGCTTCCTCCGCAGGTTTTTCAAGGAGACATGGAAATGGCGATCGAAGGCAAGGACGAACAGGCGCGCGAACCGCGCATCCGGCTCGGGATGGTGGGCGGAGGCACGGGCGCCTTCATCGGCGCCGTCCACCGGATGGCGGCGCGGCTGGACGACCAGTTCGAACTCGTGGCGGGGGCGCTTTCCTCCACGCCGGAAAAGGCCGTGCAGTCGGGACGCGGCCTCGGGCTCGATCCGGCCCGGACCTACGGGTCCTACAAGGAGATGGCGATCCGCGAGGCGCGGCTGAAGAACGGTATCGAGGCCGTGTCCATCGTCACGCCGAACCATGTGCATTACGAGGCGGCGAGGGAATTCCTTCGCCGGGGCATCCACGTCATCTGCGACAAGCCTCTCACCTCCAACCTTGCCGATGCCAAGAAGCTGAAGAAGGCGGCCGACGAGAGCGATGCACTCTTCATCCTGACCCATAACTATACCGGCTATCCGATGGTGCGGCAGGCGCGTGAAATGATCGCCAGCGGCGACCTCGGCCGGCTGCGGGTCGTGCAGGTGGAATATCCTCAGGACTGGCTGACGGAAGCGGTCGAGCAGACCGGCGCCAAGCAGGCGGTCTGGCGCACCGATCCGGCCCAGTCGGGGGCCGGCGGCTCGACCGGCGACATCGGCACGCATGCCTACAACCTCGCCTGCTTCGTGACCGGCCTGACGCTGGAAAGTCTCGCCGCCGATCTCGACAGCTTCGTCGAGGGCCGCAGGCTGGACGACAACGCCCATGTCATGCTGCGTTTCGAGGGCGGCGCCAAGGGCATGCTCTGGTGCAGCCAGGTCGCGCCCGGCAACGAGAACGGACTGAGGCTGCGCGTCTACGGGGAGAAGGGCGGGCTCGAATGGAGCCAGGAGAACCCGAACTATCTCTGGTTCACCCCGTTCGGCGAGCCGAAGCGGCTTATCACCCGCAACGGTGCCGGCGCCGGGCCCGCCGCCGGCCGCGTCTCGCGCATCCCCTCCGGTCACCCCGAGGGCTATCTGGAAGCCTTCGCGACGATCTACACCGAGGCGGCACGGGCCATCCAGGCAAGGAAAAGGGGCGCCAAGGTCGACAAGGACGTCATCTATCCGACCGTCGACGACGGCGTGAAAGGCGTCGCCTTCGTCGAGGCCTGCGTCGCGTCCTCGAGAAAGAACGGGGGCTGGGTGAAGGTCTAGGCCTCGCTGGCGATCTCTCCCACCAGGGCGCCTGCCGGGATGTGCCATGCCCGGCTGATCTTCCTGATCTGGTCGAGATTGATCTCGCGCCGGCCGTTCAGGGGATCGGCTGCGCGAGACTTCGAACCAAGGACTGCGACGAGGTCGGCGCGCGTGTAGCTGTTGGCTTCCATTACCGCCTTGAGGACCTCGACCGGCGAGGCAGGCGGGATGGGATAATGCCTGGCCTCGTATTCCTCGATCAGCAGTACGAGGGCATCGAAATGGGTCGCCTCGATGCTACCCTCTTCCGGTTCGTTATCGAAATAGGGCCGCACGGCCTTCAGGGCCTGTTCGTACTCGGCTTCGTCGAGGAGGGTTCGTACCGATCCGATATCCATCTGCAACCTCACAATCCCGCAACATCGATGCGGTCATATTCCGCGTGACTGCCCACAAAAAGGAGGAACACCCGCTCCGTCCGAAAAAACTAAACGGGCAGCATGTGTTTCATCGTTCCCAAGCTGCAAACAAGAGGACAGGGAGACTGCAACGTTACAGTTTTGCCTGTACAACCGTCCCCGCGTCCCATAAATCGCCGGCATAGTCACCAACTACACTGGCGCAGCTCCCATGACCGACCCCAAGATCCTGGCTTCCCGTTTTCCCGGCGACTTCACCTTCGGCGTCGCCACCGCCTCCTTCCAGATCGAGGGGGCGACGAAGGAGGATGGGCGCAAGCCATCCATATGGGATGCCTTCTCCAACATGCCCGGCCGGGTCCACAACCGCGACAACGGCGATGTTGCCTGCGACCACTATCACCGGCTGGACGCCGATCTCGACCTCATCAAGGAGATGGGCGTTTCGGCCTACCGCTTCTCCATCGCCTGGCCGCGAATCATTCCGGAAGGCGTCGGACGGGTGAACGAGAAGGGGCTCGACTTCTACGAACGTCTCGTCGACGGCTGCAGGGGGCGCGGCATCCGGACCTTCGCCACCCTCTACCACTGGGACCTGCCGCTGGCGCTGATGGGGGACGGCGGCTGGACCGCGCGCTCGACGGCCTACGCGTTCCAGCGCTATGCCCGGGTGGTGATGGCAAGGCTCGGCGACCGGCTGGATGCGGTTGCGACCTTCAACGAGCCGTGGTGCTCGGTATGGCTGAGCCACCTCTACGGCGAGCATGCGCCCGGCGAGCGCAACATGGAAGCTGCGCTGCATGCCATGCACTATACCAATCTCGCCCACGGGCTCGGCGTCGAGGCCATTCGCGAGATCAGCCCTTCCGTGCCGGTGGGCCTCGTGCTCAACGCCCATTCCGTGATCGCGGGCTCCGGCAGTGCGGCGGACGAGGCGGCCGCCGAGCGTGCCTTCGACTTCCACAACGGCGCCTTCTTCGGGCCCGTGTTCAAGCGCGAATATCCGCCGGCGCTTCTCGATGCGCTCGGGGACCGGATGCCGAAGGTCGAGGACGGCGATCTCGAAACGATCGGCCGCAAGCTCGACTGGTGGGGGCTCAACTATTACACGCCGATGCGCGTCGCCGATGACGCCACGCGGGAGGGCGAGTTCCCCTGGACCGTGGATGCCCCGCCCGCGAGCGAGGACCGGACCGATATCGGCTGGGAAATCTACCCGCCGGGGCTCAAGTTGCTGGTGGAGGACCTCTACCGTCGCTACGACCTGCCGGAAATGTACATCACCGAGAACGGCGCCGCCTACAACATGGGCGTCGGCGCGGACGGGGAGGTCGATGACCAGCCCCGGCTCGACTATTACGCCGAGCACCTCTCGGTCTGCGCGGACCTGATCGGCGACGGGGTGCCGCTGCGCGGCTATTTCGCCTGGAGCCTGATGGACAATTTCGAGTGGGCGAAAGGCTACCAGATGCGCTTCGGCCTCGTTCACGTGGACTACGAGACGCAGGTCCGCACCGTCAAGAAGAGCGGCAAGTGGTACCGCGCGCTGGCGTCCGAGTTTCCCAAGGGAAATTACAAGGCGGGTTCCTGAACCGTCCGACGGGCCTGAGAGAGAGCGCCGGTTTCCAGGGCGCCTGCGTGCCTGCGGCCTGTCTGCGGCGCGCTCCCCGCCGTCTGCCCGTGAGCATGGTTTTTCCCCAACCCTGCGAAGATTGGAAAACGCGTGTCTCGGCAGGCATGAGGTTGTGGTGCCATAAGCGGATCGTCGGATCGGCAAACCGATCCCCGCAATGGATTTGATAAGGTGAAAGCAAAGATGCTAGAGGGACGCCCGACCGTCCGAATGTGTGAGCGGGGCTGAGGCCTTCGTCATACGCTCGTCTTTTCCGCTGTTGCGGCATTCACCAAAGAGAAGTCCATGAACCGTCCCCACAGTCCGCGTGACGCCTCCTCCGGAGGTATCCGATGAGTGATGTCTCCGTCCTGAACGAGGCTGCCCGACCGGAGGCCATGGTGGCCTTCGAGGCCGTCACCAAGCGCTTCGGGGGAACCGGCTCGCAGCCTGCCTTCACGGCGCTCGACGGCGTCGACCTCACCGTGCCGCGCGGCGGCATCACCGGCATCATCGGCCGTTCCGGCGCCGGCAAGTCGACGCTGATCCGTCTCGTCAACGGGCTCGAGAAGGCAACGTCGGGCCGCGTAGTCGTGGATGGCGTGGAGGTCGGCGGCCTGGGCGAAGGCGGGCTTCGCGACCTGCGCCGCCAGGTCGGCATGATCTTCCAGCACTTCAACCTGCTTTCCTCGCGGACCGCGTTCGACAATGTCGCGCTGCCGCTGGAAATCGCCGGCGTAGACCGCCAGGCGATCCGCGACCGGGTCACGCCGCTCCTCGATCTGGTCGGCCTCGGCGACAAGGCTGGCCGCTATCCGGCGGAGCTATCGGGCGGCCAGAAGCAGCGCATCGGCATTGCCCGGGCGCTCGCCACCGAGCCGAAGCTCCTCCTCTCCGACGAGGCGACGTCGGCGCTCGACCCGGAGACGACGCAGTCGATCCTGGCGCTCCTGAAGACCATCAACAGGGATCTCGGCCTTACCGTTCTCCTCATCACTCATGAAATGGAAGTGGTGAAGACGATCGCCTCACAGGTCGCGGTGATCGACAGGGGCCAGATCGTCGAGCACGGCCGCACCTTCGAGGTCTTCACGACGCCGAAGCACGAGACCACGCGGGCGCTGCTTTCGGCGGCCGTCGGCGCCAAGCTGCCGGAATGGATCGGTCCGGACCTGAAGCAGGAACCGGGGCCGGGAGACCGTGCGCTGGTGCGGCTGATATTCTTCGGCGAAACCGCCTTCCAGCCGCTGACGGCGCGCCTCGTCGCCGAGATCGGTCCCGACGTGAACATCCTTGCCGGCGCGATCGACGAGATTGCCGGCGAACCTTACGGCTCGCTGGTGGTTTCCTATCCGGCCGATCCGGCGACCCTGGAACGTGCCGCGCGCTTCTACGCTGAAACCGGCCTGGCCACGGAGGTGCTCGGTTATGGCGCCTGACATTCTCATCGCACTCCTGTGGAAATCGCTGCTGCAGACGGCACAGATGGTGATCGTTTCCGGGCTTGTCGGCACGCTCATCGGCCTGCCGATCGGCGTCTTCCTGGCGACCAGCAACCGCGGCGAACTCTTCCCCGCACCGCTCGTCAACCGGATCGTCGGAGCGATCGTGAACGCCACCCGCTCGACCCCGTTCATCATCCTCGTGGTCGCGATCATTCCCTTCACCCGGATGATCGCCGGCACTTCGATCGGCACGACGGCCGCAATCGTGCCGCTGACGATTGCCACCATCCCGTTCATCGCGCGGCTGATCGAGGCGTCGATCCGCGAGGTGGACAAGGGGCTGATCGAGGCCGCGCGCGCGATGGGCGCCACACCGGTGCAGATCGTCACCAAGGTGCTTCTGCCCGAGGCGCTGCCGAGCATCGTGCTCGCCCTGACGCTGACGCTCGTCAGCCTCGTCGGCTACTCCGCCATGGTCGGTGCCGTCGGCGGCGGCGGCCTCGGCGATCTCGGCATCCGCTACGGCTACCAGCGCTTCATGCCCGAGGTGATGCTGGCCGTCGTCGTCGTGCTGATCGTGCTGGTGCAGGCGATCCAGAGCGCCGGCGATGCGCTCGCCCGCCGCTTCGACAAGCGTACCCGCAAGAACTGACAGTCCTCTTCCCAAGCAAAGGAGTTACCAGATGAAGAAACTCGCTCTCCTCGCCGCATTCGCGGCCGCTCTTTCCGCCGGCACGGCTCTCGCCGAAGACATCAAGGTCGGCGTCTCCGTCGGCGAACACGCCGAGATCATGGAAAAGGTCAAGGAAGTCGCCGCCGGCAAGGGGCTCAACATCGATATCGTCGAGTTCTCCGACTATGTCGTGCCGAACCAGGCGCTGAATGACGGCGACCTGAACGCCAACTCCTTCCAGCACCAGCCCTATCTCGACAACCAGATCGCCGACCGCGGCTTCAAGATCGAAAGCGTCGCCAAGACCATCACCACCCCGATGGGCGTCTATTCCAAGAAGGTGAAGAGCCTCGACGAACTGGCCGACGGCGCAACCGTCGGCATCCCGAACGATCCGACCAATGGCGGCCGCGCGCTTCTCGTGCTCCAGGCCAACGGCCTGATCAAGCTGAAGCCGGAAATCGGCCTCAAGGCGACCCCGGCCGACGTCGTGGAAAACCCGAAGAACATCCAGTTCGCCGAGCTCGATGCTGCGCAGCTGCCGCGTTCGCTGGACGACACGGATGCGTCGGTCATCAACACCAACTACGCGCTGGATGCCGGCCTCAACCCCAACACGGATTCCATCGCCATCGAAGGCAAGGAAAGCCCGTATGCGAACGTCATCGCCGTCCGCACGGAAGACAAGGACGCGCCGTGGGTCAAGACGCTGATCGAGGCCTATCACGACGACAGCGTGAAGGCCTACATCAACGATGAATACAAGGGCGCGGTCATCCCGTCCTGGTAAGCAGGCCTTGCCTGACTGAACGAGCCCGCCGGCCTCGCCGGCGGGCTTTTTCATTATGCGCCTATGTGCCTTATGCGCTTTGGCGCGCGGCGGACGGGATGCGGGCGATCGCCTTGATCTCGAAGTCGAACCCGGCGAGCCAGTTGACGCCGACCGCGGTCCAGTTCGGGTAGGGGGCCTCGCCGATGTTCCGGCTCCGGACGGCCATCACCGTCTCGACCTGCTTTTCCGGGTCGGTATGGAAGGTCGTCACGTCGACCACGTCGTCGAGCGTGCAGCCGGCGGCGGCGAGCACGGCGCGGAGGTTGTCGAAGGCAAGCTGCACCTGCTTTTCGAAGTCGGGTTCCGGCGAGCCGTCGGGCCTGCTGCCGACCTGGCCGGACACGAACAGCAGGTCTCCCGACCTGATAGCGGCAGAATATTTATTCGCTTCATATAGCGCCTGGCGCTCGGAGGGAAAAATGGCTTCACGGTCTGACATCGGTCATCCTTGTCAAATGGAGAAAAGTTCGTATACGTTGCGTATGTGAACGTAATGCATACGACGCGTATGTCAATGGCATGCAAGTCGTATGTGAATGAGGAGGTCGTCGGTTGGCGAGAAAAACACGCCTGGAAATGATGGAGGAGACAAGGGCCAAGCTCATAGGAGCAGCCCGCAAGGCCTTTGCAGAAAAGGGCTATGCGGAAGCCTCGATGGACGACCTGACGGCGGCGGTCGGCCTCACGCGCGGCGCGCTCTACCATAATTTCGGGGACAAGCGCGGCCTGCTGGCCGCCGTCGTTCATGCGATCGACATGGAGATGGCAGCCCGCGCCAAAGATGCGGCGTCCGCGGCGCCGACGGAGTGGGAGGGGCTTCTGGCGGAAGGGACCGCCTATATCCGGATGGCGCTGGAGCCGGAGGTGCAGCGCATCGTGCTCCTGGACGGGCCGGCGTTCCTCGGCGATCCCTCGCAGTGGCCGAGCCAGAACCTCTGCCTTCAGTCGACCGTGGAGAAGGTGCGTAGCCTGATCGAGGCGGGGACGATGCGCCCGGTCGATGCGGAGGCCGCGGCGCGGCTGATGAGTGGTGCTGCCCTCAACGCGGCGCTTTGGGTCGCGGCGAGCAAGGATCCGGAAGAGGTGCTTTCGCGCGCGACGGAGGCATTCCGCTGCATGATGGAAGGATTCCTGAGCGAGCGCAAAGCGGCCTAGCGGGCGCGTGGCCTGGCGGATGCCGGGGGGCTTGCTTATCCGCCGATATGCTTTTGCCCGCGCTTTTTGGCGAGCGCGATCTGGTGCTGCCGCTGGCGGTAGCGCTCGCGGTCGGCTTCCGTCCGCGTCTCGTAGCAGTGCGAGCAGGAAACGCCTTCCTCGTAGAAGGGGGAGGTCACTTCCTCGGCGGTGATCGGGTTGCGGCAGGCATGGCAGAGCCGGTGGTTGCCTTCCTTCAGGCCGTGTTCCACCGAGACCCGCTCGTCGAAGACGAAGCAGGCGCCTTCCCAGAGGCTTTCCTCGACCGGCACTTCCTCCAGGTATTTCAGGATGCCGCCCTTGAGGTGGTAGACCTCCTCGAAGCCCTGTTCCTTCATGAAGGCGGTCGCCTTTTCGCAGCGGATGCCGCCGGTGCAGTACATGGCGATCTTCGGCTTGTTGTGCAGGCCGGGATTGTTCTTCACCCAGGCCGGAAACTCGCGGAAGGTCTTGGTCTTCGGATCGACCGCACCCTTGAAGACGCCGATCGCCGTCTCGTAGTCGTTGCGGGTATCGATCAGGATCGTGTCCGGATCGGATATCAGCGCGTTCCAGTCCTTCGGATCGACATAGGTGCCGACGATCTTGTTGGGGTCGATATCCTCGACGCCCATGGTGACGATCTCCCGCTTCAGGCGCACCTTCATGCGCAGGAAGGGCATCTTCGACGCGCGGCTTTCCTTGTGCTCGAGCGCTGCGAATTCCGGCTGGGCGCGCAGGTATGCGAGAAGCCGCGCGATCGCCTCGTCCGTTCCGGCAACGGTGCCGTTGATGCCTTCGCGGGCAATCAGCAGCGTGCCCTTGATGCCGTTCTCGTCGCAGAACGCCTGCAGCGGGTCGCGGAACGCCTCGTAGCGGGGAAAGTTCGCGAAGTGGTAGAGCGCGGCCACGCAGGTGGTGCCGGCTGCCGGACGGTCGATGGTCGTGTTGTCGGTCATGGCGCGGGAAATACTACCAGACGGGAGCGGACGCAACGCGCTTTCTGTCGCCGGCGATGCCGCCCCGTCCCGCTACCGGCGCGACGCTGCCTCCTGCCAGAGAAGCGCGATGCGCGAAGCTTCCGCATCGGCGTCGTCGGCAAAGACGCGCCTGGCCTGGTCGATCGCCCGCTGGCGCAGTTCCTGCTGGCGGGCGATGATCGCGCCGATCAGCCTCGCCAGGGTGTCGCTGTCGCCGAAGAGGTCCGGGTTCTCGTTCACCACCTGGGTCAGCACCGAAAGGTCGTGCTCGTGTCCGAGGATGTCCACCAGCGCCTTGGCTTCCGCCCGCTTGGCGCGCATGGCCGAGGGCCATAGGTCGGAGAGAAGCGAGAGGTGCATCCAGTAGATCTGGCCGACCTTCCGCAGGTCGTGGAAGGCTTCCGTATCGCCGCCCTCCTCGCAGGCCAGAAGGTCCGCCGCCGCCCGCGACATCTGCCGGCGCCATGCCTTGGCGAGACGCCGGGCGGTCTTGCCGCGGCGGTCGTCGAGCTTGAGGTCGTCCAGCGCGGCGATTGCGTCGCGGCAGATGCCGATCGCCGCGGCGATCTTCTCGGGCAGGTCCGCTTCCTCCTCGGCAATCCGGTCGCGCCGCTCGATCAGCGCCCTGGAGGCGAAGGAAAGCGCCGATATCTCGTCCGGTGAAGTTGCCTCCGAAGCGAGGTAGTCGACCGTTTCGACCAGTGCCGTGGCGTCGCGCACGACCGACAGGGTCTTTGCCATGTCGCGGATGCGCGTGTTCTCGCGGTGCCGGAACTCCCGGGCATCGGCCTGGACCAGCCGGTAGAGGGCACGGACCCGCTTGAACTTTTTGCGGGCGTCATGGATCGCCTCGTGCGGCCCGTTCGGCTGGTCTTCCAGGAAATGGATCGCCTGTTCCAACTGCCGCCGGGCGACGGAGCGGAACTCCTCGGTGAACGGGCGGTCAGGCCGGATGCGAAAGGCCATGGCAAAGCTCTCCGCTCAGGTCCTCGGTCGCCATCACCAGGTTGGAGAAGCGCCGGTCGCCGGTCACCTCCTTGCCGATCCAGGACGGAAGCGGCGGCTGCTGGTCCTCGTGCTCCAGCTCGACTTCGGCCACCACGAGCCCCTGGTAGACCCCGGCATAGACGTCCACCTCCCAGGTGAACCCTTCGTGCTCCACCTCGTGGCGCGTCTTCTCCAGCACGATGCCGAGCGCGCTGCCGATCAGGTCGTGCGCGTCCTCGACGGGGATGTCGTATTCGAACTCGTCGCGGCTGATGATCTGCCGGCCGATCTTGATGGTCAGCGTCGCGCGCCGGTCGTCGATCAGCCGCACGCGCAGCGACCTGTCCTCCTGGGCGGTGACATAGGCCTGCACGAACGCGCGGACCGACCGCGCCTCAGTGCGCCAGCCATCGTTATTCACGATAAACTTCCGCTCGATTTCCTTGGCCATGCGCATCCCCGTTGCCGGTCGTGGTGGAACCTATGGCAAAACGTCCATTTGGCAAAGGTTCACGCCGTGCGACGGTTTATTTTTTCTCGACAAGCGGAGGGAGGGGGGATAATTCCGAGACCTCAGTTCAATCGTTTGAAACGGAAGCGCCGATGACTGCCAAGACCGAAAACCTCCTCGCGATCCTCAAGGCCCAGCCGGTGGTTCCGGTGCTGATCGTCGACGATGCGAAATCGGCCGTGCCGCTCGCGCGCGCGCTCGTCGCCGGCGGGCTGAAGGCGATCGAGATCACCATGCGCACGCCGGCCGCACTCGATGCGATCCGCGCCGTCGCCGCCGAGGTGGAGGGCGCCAATGTCGGCGCCGGCACCATCCTGAATTCCCGGGACTGGGACGCGGCGGTCGCCGCCGGCTCTACCTTCATCGTCAGCCCGGGCGTGACCCGTGGCATCCTCGATGCCGCAAGGGGGTCCGACGTGCCGATCCTGCCGGGTGCTGCGACCGCAAGCGAGGTCATGACGCTGCGCGAGGAAGGCCTGGAGGTGATGAAGTTCTTCCCGGCCGAACAGGCGGGCGGCGCGGCCTACCTGAAGGCGCTGTCGTCTCCGCTCGCGGGTACGCTGTTCTGCCCGACCGGCGGCATCTCGCTCAAGAACGCCCGCGACTACCTGTCGCTTCCGAACGTCGTCTGCGTCGGCGGTTCGTGGGTGGCGCCGAAGGAACTCGTCGCTTCCGGCGACTGGGACGGCATCACGCGCCTTGCCTCGGAAGCCGCTGCGCTCAAGGCGTAACATCTTTCGCCGCGGCTTTTGCAATTCCACCCCAGCCACCCTATCTCCCTGTCGTCACAAACAGGGAGATCTCGATGTTCGACGCCAAAAAGCTTCTTGACCAGTTCCTTGGCTCGCAGATGGGCGGGCAATTGGGCGGAAAGTCGGGAGACCTCCTCGGCAAGGCCGGGCAGTTCGGCGACATCGCCAGGAACAATCCCTGGAAGACGGCCGGCATTGCCGCGGCGCTTCTCGGCACCAAGACGGGCCGCAAGCTTGCCGGCAACGTGGCGACCGTCGGCGGGCTTGCCGCCATCGCCGGCCTAGGCTACCTCGCCTACAAGAACTACCAGTCCGGCCAGGCGCCCCAGACCGTGGCCCACAAGGAGCCGGAAATCCTGCCGCCTCCGGCGGATTCGCCCTTCAACCCGCAGTCTCCCGCACTCACCAACGATTTCGCCCTGACCCTCATCCGGGCCATGATCGCCGCGGCCAAGGCCGACGGACATATCGATGCGGCCGAGCGGGCCAATATCATGGACAAGGTGCACGCCGTCGATCTCGGCTCCGAGGCGGAAGCCTTCATCGCCAACGAGCTCGCCAATCCGCTGGACATTGACGACCTCGTTGCGGCGGCGCGGACGGAGGAGCAGAAGGTCGAACTCTACACGGCGACGCGCCTGACGATCGACCCGGACACGCGTGCCGAACGCGGCTATCTGGATCTCCTCGCCGGCCGCCTCGGCCTGCCGGATGCGCTGCTCGATCATATCGACGCGACGGTGTCGGCGGCCAAGGTCCAGGCCTGAGCCCTCCGATCCGTCACCGGACCCTCTCCCGTCCGGACGGGGGAGGGGCGGCCTGAGCGTGCATGCCGATTGCCTTTCGCCTGCCTCTGGCCTAAGCCTCGTCGCGGACAAGGGGCATACGATGCACGATCTCAGGAACTACAAGGTTGAGCCACCCGGCCCGGTCACGCTGCGGGGCCGTTTCGTGACGCTGGAGCCCTACGAGGCCGAGCGCCACCTGCAGGCCCTGTGGGAAGGGCTCGGCGGCCAGGAGATCAACGCGCTCACCCGCTATTTCCCCAATGACGACTTCACGGGGGTCGAAGACTTCGGCAAGTGGCTGGAGGCGGCGCGGACGGACGGCAAATATGTGACGCTCGTGTTCCGCGACAACGAAGGCGGCCGGATCGTGGGCATGGCGAGCTACATGCGGCCCGACCCGAAGAACGGCGTGGTCGAGGTCGGCGCGGTCGCCCATGCGCCGGACATCCAGCGGTCGCCGCTGACCACCGAGGCGCACTACCTGATGGCCCGCCACGTCTTCGAGGACCTCGGCTACCGTCGCTACGAGTGGAAGTGCCACAACGACAATGCGCCCAGCAGGCGTTCCGCGGTGCGATACGGCTTCACGTTCGAAGGCGTCTTCCGCCAGCATGTAATTTCCAAGGGTGCCAACCGCGATACCGCGTGGTTCTCGATGATCGATGGAGAGTGGCCGGTGTTGAAACAGGCTTTCGAGGTGTGGCTGATGCCGCAGAATTTCGACGAGACCGGCGGCCAGCGCCGGCGGCTCGAGGATATCCGGGACGAAATCCGGTCGGGAGCGGCACAATGAGCGGCGAACGCGGACGCAGCCCCGCCCTGGCTGCGGCAATCATCTTCCTCGGCTTCCTGGCGCTGTTCTTCGTCATGCCGCCGATCATGATCTGGCTGGCGGAAACCTTCTCGCCATACCTGGCCGCGGCGTTCGGGGTTCTCGCCGTGGCATCCTTCTTCGCGATCTTCTGGCTGCGGGGCCGCTATCAGCGCGGCCGCAAGCCCTGAGGTCTTCAGGCCTGCAGCGCCGCTCCCAGCAGCGACAGGCCGATCAGCAGGATGAACAGCGCGCCGGCGATCTCCAGCCCGGAGGTGATCCGGCCCGCCATGCGCGAGCCGGGGCCGGCGAGCCGGACGGCAAGGTCCTTCGCCCCGACCGCCAGGACGGCGAGGATCGAGACGGTGATGGCGGTGCCGAGCGACATGGCGAGCACCGAAAGCAGGCCGCCGAGATAAAGGCCGTTCAGCAGCGAAAAGCTCATGACCAGGATGGCGCCTGAACAGGGGCGCAATCCGACGGCGACCATGGCCGACCATGCTTCCCTCGCGCCGAACCGGTTGCCACCGAGTAGGCTCGGATCGGGCGCATGGGCGATGCCGCAGGTCTCGCAGTATCGGCCGTCACCCGTCTGGTCGTGATCGGCGACCTCGACTGCCTGGAACGCCGAACCGGACCGCCTTTTGAGGCCGAGCCGCATTGGGGAGGGTGGGGCGGAGGGCATTGCGGCCGGCACGGGCGAGGGCGCGGCGCGCGCCGGCATCAGCTTGCGGGCAAGCAGCCATGCACCGAAGGCGGCGATCAGCGCAAAGCTCGCGATCTCCATGGCGCGGGTCGCGGCGGTCATGGTGATGCCGCTACCGCGCAGGAGGAAGAAGGTGGCGCCGACCAGCAGGACCGCGACCAGACCCTGCAGAAGTGAGGAGATGAAGGAAATGGCGACGCCGCGCCGCAGTTGAACCTCGTTGGCGATCATGTAGGAGGAAATCACCGCCTTGCCGTGTCCCGGCCCTGCCGCATGGAAGACGCCGTAGGCGAAGGAGAGGCCGACCAGCCCGGTCAGGGCCCGAGGGTCCTCGCGCATCGCCTTGAGGGCGCCGGTCAGCGCCCGGTAGAAGCCCTGCTGGTAGTCGTTGATCCAGCCGAGGAAGCCGCCGAGCGGCCCGCCGATCCGGAATGCCGGCTCGGCCGAGCCGACGCCGAGCGGCGACTGTGCGTAGGCCGCCCCGGCGAGCGCCAGCCCCACGAGTACGAATGCCAGGAGCCGCAAGCGCATCAGCAGTTCAGCTCCAGGCGCGTGGCGAAGAGCTTGGACATGTCGTTGCCGGACGGGTCGTCGAAGAATGCTTCCGTCAGCGTTTCGCTGTTTTCGGCGATGATCTCGTCGGGGTTCGGGCGGACGACCTGCCGCTGGCATGCGTCCGCCGCCTTGCCCTGCGCCACGATGTCGCCGTCGGTCGGGAAGTCGATCGCGGTGTACATGGACGGATCGTAGACGCCGAAGGCGAGCTTGCCCTTCAGCGGCAGCGGCGCCTGCGGGCGGACCGCGAAGAAGATGAGGATCTGGTTTTCCTCGTAGGAGACGTGGATCGCGTCCGGCTTGACGATGGCGGCACTTTGGCCGTCGACGGAAATCGTGGTGAAGTAGTCGAAATCGGCGAGCGAGGTGCGCATCACCTCGCCGAGTTCGGCAAGTTCGGCCTCGTCGAGCTTCAGGTTGGTGTTCTGGTCGAAGTCGAGGAGGACGCTGGAGGAGAACACCTCGTCGAAGCGCCAGACGTGCCGCAGTTCCTGGACAGTGCCGTCATCGCCGGCGACGACCTCGAGGCGCGCTTCGGCGAAGATATGCGGGTGCGCGGCTGCCATTCCCGGCAGCGACAGCACGATGGCGGTCAGCAATGGCAGGGGGTATTTCATGCGGCGGTCCCGCGTCTCCGGTTCGAACATTGGCGCTATCTGGGCGGCAAATGGGTCGGAATTTCGACCTCGTGTCAATGCTGGTTCCTGCGGAACCAGAGGACGAGGTAGTCCACGAAGCTGCGCACCTTGGCGGGCAGGTAGCGGCGATGGGGGTAGACCGCATAGATGCCGCGATCCCTGGCGATATAGTCGTCGAGAAGGGTGACGAGATCGCCCGCCTGGATCGACGGATTGGCGATGAAATCCGGAATGATCGCGACGCCGAGGCCGGCCTTCGCGCCACGCAGCGTCGCCTGTGGGCTGTTGACCTCCACCGGGCCGCTGACCGGAACCGAGATCGTGTTGCCGTCGGTGCCGGAAAAGCGGACGTTGTTGTGCCAGCGGGAATTGGTGTCGATCAGGAAGGGGATGCGCGAAAGGTCCTGGGGCGTCTCGATCGGGCCGTGGCGGGCGACGAAATCGGCCGACGCACAGGCGTAGACGCGGAAGTCGGCGATCTTCCGGGCGATCAGGCCGGAATCCTCGAGCTTGGTGATGCGGATCGCCAGGTCGAAGCTCTCCTCGATCAGGGCGACGAATCGATCCTCCGCGACGATCTCCAGCGACACTTCCGGATGTTCCCTGGCGAAGTCGATGAGCGACTGGCCCACCTCGGCATCCACGAAGGTGCGCGGCACGGAAACCCGGAGCCGGCCCTTCAGGTCGGCGTTGTTCTCGCGCACCAGGTCGGCGAGGTTGTCGATTTCCTTGAGGATGTCGGCGGCGGTCCGGTAGTAGGTGTGGCCCGCCTCGGTCATGGAAAACTGCCGCGTCGTGCGGTTGAGAAGAAGGGCGCCGAGATCGTCTTCGAGCTCCTTCACGTACTTGGAAAGCAAGGCCTTCGAGCGCCCGGTCCGCCGGGAGGCGGCCGAGAAGCCTTCTGCTTCCACGACTTCGATGAAGGCGCGCATGCGCGTCAAGGTATCCAATGCGATCGTCCCTTTACTGCCCCACGCCTAGTTGGGAACTCGGGTTCCCGCCGGCAATGCGAAAAATAGTTAAAAGCGGGAAAAAAATCTCTTGATTGTGAAGGCGAATATTCTTATTTCCCGTGCTGCCCAAAGTCGCACGTGCCTGTGGGTGTCCGCCGACCCTCGAACTGGGATTTATCCCTAAGGTGAGGTCATCGGTAAGGTACCTGGAACTAACCCCTCCAGTCGCTATTCCGGCCAACCGGGAAATGCGAGGACATCTTGAAGCAACGACGGTGCGGGCCTTTCTGGTTCTCTTCCGGCTTTCCATCAGCCGGGGTCACTGAAGAGGCACACCATCATTGCCGGACGTGCGGTGGGTTATCCCCCTCCAATCCATGGCAGACAAAGCCGGATCTTTGCCCGTGGCAGGGCGCTGATCCATTGTTTGCGCGTATGAGCGTGTAGCGGCGTCGGGGTCTCCACCGGCTGGCGCCATGGCATACTCTCATCCGCCCTTTGTCCTCCGGTTCGCCGGAGCCTGGAATTTGAGGGACTGCAAGATGACGACCGCTCGTATTCTCGATTTCATCAAGACCCGACGTCCCGACGGCCCCTGCCTGGTCGTCGACCTCGATGTCGTGCGCGACAATTTCCACGCTTTCCGCCATGCCCTGCCGGACAGCGCCATCTACTATGCCGTTAAGGCGAACCCGGCTCCGGAAATCCTGAAGCTGCTCGCGTCGCTCGGCTCGAGCTTCGACTGCGCGTCCGTCGCCGAAATCCAGATGGCGCTCGATGCCGGCGCCACCGCCGACCGCATCTCCTTCGGCAACACCATCAAGAAGGAGCGCGACATCGCCCGCGCCTTCGCTCTCGGTGTCGAGCTCTACGCCGTCGACAGCCACGAGGAAGTCGAGAAGATCTCGCGCGCCGCTCCCGGCTCCAGGGTATTCTGCCGCGTGCTCACGGATGGCGAGGGCGCCGAATGGCCGCTGTCGCGCAAGTTCGGCTGCGTTCCGCAGATGGCCGTCGACGTGCTCGTCTACGCCCACCAGCTGGGCCTGGAATCCTACGGCGTGTCGTTCCACGTCGGCTCGCAGATGATGAAGGTCGATGCCTGGGATTCGGCGCTCGCCGATGCCAAGCGCGTCTTCGCGCAGTTGGCCAAGCAGGGCATCCACCTGCAGATGGTCAACATGGGCGGCGGTTTCCCGACCAAGTACCTGCGCGACATCCCGTCGGCGGAAGCCTACGGCCAGGCGATCTTCGCGGCACTGCGGTCGCACTTCGGCAACAACCTGCCGAAGACGATCATCGAGCCCGGTCGCGGCATGGTCGGCAATGCCGGGGTGATCAAGGCGGAAGTCGTCCTCGTGTCGAAGAAGTCCGACAACGACAACCACCGCTGGGTCTACCTCGACATCGGCAAGTTCGGCGGTCTTGCCGAAACCATGGACGAGGCGATCCGCTACCCGATCCGCACCGAGCGCGACGGCGACGAGATGGAAGCCTGCGTGCTCGCCGGCCCGACCTGCGATTCGGCCGACGTGCTCTACGAGAAGAACATGTACCCGCTGCCCGTGTCGCTCACGATCGGCGACGAGGTTCTGATCGAGGGTACCGGCGCCTACACGACGACCTATTCGGCGGTGGCCTTCAACGGCTTCGATCCGCTGAAGAGCTACGTCATCTAGCGCCTGACATCGCCGACCCCGTAGCCAGCCGGGGCGGCAAGCTCACAATTCCTTTTCATCGCCGCTGATAACGGTATTGGGTACGGGAGGCCGCCATGGCCGCTGTTCTTGACGCTGTGCGCGCATTCCTTGCGCCGACCTCCACCTACTCGATCGATACCGAAACGCCGGCGGATGTCGTCGCGCGCGAAAACCTGCTCGATCGGGTCATGGGCCCCGAACGCCGAATGAAGTCGTCGGAGAAGATCCGCCGCGGCCGCCTGCCGGCGGAGGGCCTTGCCCTGGTCGCCCGCGACGAGGACGGTCACGTTATCGGCACCGTGCGCCTCTGGAGCATCGAGGCTGGCATCAGCCAGCAGGGGGCGCCGGTCGAGGCGCTGCTGCTCGGGCCGCTCGCCGTCGATTGCGCCCATGAAGGCCGGGGTATCGGCGGGGCGCTGATGCGGGCGGCGATCGCCGAAGCCGCGCGCCGCGATCACGGCGCCGTTCTTCTGGTGGGCGATGCGGCCTATTACGAGCGGTTCGGCATGTCGGCCGGCAAGACCCGGCATCTCGTCATGCCCGGCCCCTTCGAACGGTCGCGTCTGCTGGCGCTGGAACTGAAGGACGGCTGGCTCGACGGAGCGGCCGGGATGATCGTCGCCAACGGGCGAAAGCTCGCCTGATCCGCAAGCCGCGGCGATGTCCGAAGACACTGAAAAGCCCGGCTGTCCCGAGAGGAAGGCGGGCTTTCGTTTTGTCGCGCGTCAGAACTGGTGTTGCGGGGCGGGCGGGCGCGGAAGCGCCGCGGTACTGGCCTCCCGTTCCGCCTGGCCGCGCGCCGTGGCCACGCCCTGCGGAAAACCGCTGCGGTCGCTGTAGTCGCGCACGTCGCCGTCGTCGCGGCGGTTCTGCTGGCGTGTCGCAAGCGCTGCCGCGACGTCGAGCAGCGTCACCCCCGCGACCATGGCAAGCGCGAGCACCGCGTTGCCCCGTCTGGGATTGTCGTGCCGGACGGCAGCTCCGATGACCGCAAGGTCGAGCGCATCGCCCGCCACCCGGCTGTACAGTCCCGCCTTCGTGTCGACGGAGAGCGTCATCACGCCGCTCGCGATCTCG
>JAEZHO010000360.1 GCA_023416545.1 Pseudomonadota bacterium | reverse complement strand
AGTGTGCCAGGCACGTACAAGCGCTGGAACGACATCGAGGAAAGCGGGGTCGGCTTCAACGGATTCTTCGACAGCGGCTTCCAGACGGGGAACGTCGGCCACGTGCTGACCTTCGGACGGACCTCTTCATCTCGCAGGCCGAGCAGTATTCCTCGGGGGTCGATTCATGCCCCGCTGCTCCTCCCTATACCGGCGTCTTCGGCGCCTGCGGCAACCTGCACACCAACCAGGCCGACATGCCTGACGTCGACAGCCGCCGGGCGAGCTTCTTCGTGAAGGACCGGATGAGCTTCGGCGACAGCGGCTTCTCGCTGACGCCGGCGCTGCGCTACGACTGGTTCGACCATGACCCGAAGGAGACGCCGGCCTATCTCAACAACGCGATGAGGCCGACGACGCCGCCCGGTTCCAGCGGCGACGCATGGTCTCCGAAGCTGCTTGCCGAATACGAGCTTTCCGACAACTTCACGCTGTTCGGGCAATGGGCGATGGGCTTCCGTTCGCCGACCGCGAGCGAACTCTACATGACGTTCGGTGCGCCCGGCACCTATCTTCGGACCGGCAATCCCGACCTCGAGCCGGAGACGAGCAACGGCTTCGACATCGGCGCCCGCTTCGGGGACGACGACTTCGGCGGCAGCCTGACCTTCTTCCATACCCGCTACAAGAACTTCATCGAGAACCGGGACCTGACGGCGGCAGAGCAGATCGCCCGAGGGATCGATCCGAGCGCCGGCTATTCCTTCGTCCAGACGCCGGTCAACGTCGCGCGTGCCGAAATCTACGGGATAGAGCTTGCCGCCCACAAGCGGTTCGACAACGGGTTCAACATGCGTGCGGGCCTCGCCTATGCGCGGGGCACCAATCTCGAGACGGACAAGCTGCTGGCATCGGTTCCGCCGCTCAAGGCGATCGTCGGGCTTGGCTACGAGACCGAGGCATGGGGCGTGGACTTGCTGTGGACCGGCGTCGAAGGCGTCGACGACCAGTCCGCAGCCAGCTTCAAGGCACCGGGCTACGGGATATTCGACCTGACCGGCTGGTGGGAGCCCGAGCAGGTGAAGGGCCTTCGCATCCAGGCCGGCGTCTTCAACGTCTTCGACGCGACCTATTACGATGCGCTGAACACCAAGGACTACACGACCATCACCGCGGCTAACAAGGAGTTCTATTCCGAACCCGGCCGGACGTTCCGGATCTCGCTGACGCAGCGGTTCTGAGCATTCCGCAAGCGAGCCGAAAAGGGGCGGTGCACCGTGCACCGCCCCTTTTCGTTTGCGGCCCCGTCAGGCCTTGCGGACCGAAAGCTGGACGGAGCCGCGGTTGTTCTCGTAGGCGTGCCAGACGTCGTTGGCGTAGCAATAGAGATAGCCGGAGCCCTTGGGCGTGAAGGTTATCCCGGTGCCGATCTTGAAGACCTCGTGCGGCAGGCGGTCGATCTTCTGGTCTTCGTCCGTGCGGGGTGGCGGCACGTCGTTGGCGACGAGGCCGACGAGGCAGAACCATTCCATGTCTTCCTCGCGCCGGGTCCACCAGAAATCGACCTGCTTGTTGCCGGTTATCTTCTTCCAGGCGGTTTCAAGGCCGCCCCAGACGGAGGAAGCGATGTGGGCGACCTCGGCCGCCTGCATCTTTCCGTCCTTGGTGCCGCCCGGACCGCATTTGATGGAGGTGCCGTCCATCCATTCCCCGGTCGCCTGCAACCGGTACTCGGTGCCTTTTTCCAGGTAGATGCCGGTATTGTTCCAGTGCTGGCGGGCGAAGATGTCGACCGTGGCCGGCAGCAGGGTGCGGGGCCAGTAGCGCCCCTGCAAGAGAGGCGGATTTCCGTGCCGGTCCGCCGCGGACGCATGGACATCATGCGCCGGCTCGCCGGTGACGAGCGGGGTTGCGCGGGGCCTTGTCTTCAGCGCCTTGAAAAACCCCGTGACCGAATCGTGCAGCAGTCCGCGCGGATCGGGCTTCAGCTGGTTGATGGCGCCGGAGTTGAAGTAGAGCCCCTCGGCCTCCGCCTCCTGCATCATCCAGTAGAGCGCGCCGTCGGAGAGCCCGGCCTGGCCGTAGCCGCCGCCGACATCGCCATGGACGCCGGGAAACCAGACCTGCTTCAACGTGCCCTTCCAGCCCTTGGGCTCGGTCGAGAGCGTCGGCAGGAAGCTCTGCCGGATCTCGTCCAGCGCGACGGCGTGGCGCGCATGACGGACGATCGGGCCGAGGGTCGTATTGTGGAACCGGTGGTTCTCCGGGTTGTCGAGCAGGTTGAGCAGCGCCATGTCATCGGGGATTCCGAGCGCGCCGACCGTATCCCAGACGCCGATGAAGTGGATGGGCGTGCGGCCGCCGGGTTGCTTGCCGGCCTCGGCATTGTGGAAGGGATGCTCGGCCGTCGCCTGGATGCGGTCCGGCTTTTCTTCCCGGTAGGCGTCGAAGATCGTCTCGACCATGTCCCAGGTCTCGCCGGGCTTGCCCTTGAACCTTTCGAGGTCGAGAAGGCCGCACATGGAGATCATGCCGCCGAGGCTTCGAACCGTGTATGCGCCGCGGCTGAAGCCGAAGAGCCAGATCCGGTCGCCCTCCCGGTAGGTGCGGGCCAGCCAGTGGTAGGCGCTCATGATGTTGAGGTCGAGGCCCTTGCCGGTGCTGCCGCCGAGCGCGCGGTTGAGCCGGGTGCCATCCGTGCCGACGCCCGGATGGTAGTAGAATGTCTGCGGCTGCCCGTCGGCATCGACAGGGGCCAGCGCATTGTAGAGCTTGACGACGTTGGTGGGGCTCGGAAGCCCGTCTTCCATCGCATCGGGTGTATTCCAGGTGCCGTCGCAGCATACGATGATGTTCATCGATCCCCCTCGATTTCGCTTGAGGCCGCAATGGCAGACTAGTCGCATCCGGGAATAAAGATCAAGAAGAAAATACACCATAAAGTAGAAATGATGATTGCGATGCAACCTTTATGGCCGCTTGAAAGCGTCGCGGCTCTGTGGCCATGTCGGCGGCAAGGAACGTGACGGAGATCCGGACATTGGCAATGCAATCTGACATCGAGATCGCGCGGGTGGCGCGCAAGAAGCCGATCATGGAGATCGGCGCGGCGCTCGGCATAGCGCCCGAGCACCTGGCCCCCTACGGCCACGACAAGGCGAAGGTTTCCGCGGGCTTCATCCAGTCGCTGGCCGACAGGCCGGACGGCCGGCTGATCCTCGTGACCGCGATCAACCCGACACCGGCGGGGGAGGGCAAGACGACGACCACGGTCGGCCTCGTCGACGGGCTGAACCGGATCGGCCGTCGCGCGGTCGTCTGCGTCCGCGAGCCGTCGCTCGGCCCTTCCTTCGGGATGAAGGGGGGCGCGGCCGGCGGAGGCTATGCACAGGTGATCCCCATGGAGGACATCAACCTCCACTTCACCGGCGACTTCCATGCGATCACCTCGGCGCACAACCTGCTGGCGGCGATGATCGACAACCACGTCTACTGGGGAAACGGGCTGGACATCGACGTGCGGCGCATCACCTGGCGGCGGGCGATGGACATGAACGACCGGTCGCTGCGCCAGATGGTGGGCGCGCTTGGCGGCGTTACGAACGGCTTCCCGCGTGAATGCGGCTTCGACATCACGGTCGCCTCCGAGGTGATGGCGATCCTCTGCCTGGCGGAGGATTTCGCCGACCTTGAACGCCGGCTCGGATCGATCATCATCGGCTACCGCCGCGACAAGACGCCGGTCTTCGCCCGCGACCTGAAGGCCGACGGCGCCATGGCCGTGCTGCTCAAGGACGCCATGCAGCCGAACCTGGTGCAGACGCTGGAGAACAACCCTGCCTTCGTGCATGGCGGGCCCTTCGCCAACATCGCCCATGGCTGCAATTCGGTGATCGCCACGAGGACGGCGCTGAAGCTCGCCGACTATGTGGTGACCGAAGCGGGCTTCGGCGCCGATCTCGGCGCGGAGAAGTTCTTCGACATCAAGTGCCGCAAGGCGGGGCTTGCGCCCGACGCGGCGGTGATCGTCGCCACCGTGCGGGCGCTGAAGATGAACGGCGGCGTGAAGAAGGAGGATCTCGGCGCCGAGGACGTCGCCGCGCTGACCCGTGGCTGCGCCAATCTCGGCCGCCACATCGCCAATGTGCGGCGCTTCGGCGTGCCGGTCGTGGTGGCGATCAACCATTTCACCTCCGACACCGAAGCTGAGATCGCAGCACTCCAGGATTATGCCGGCCGGCACGGGGTGGACGCCATCGTCTGCCGCCACTGGGCGGAAGGGTCGGCCGGGATCGAGGAGCTTTCGGAGCGGGTCGCGGAGCTTGCCGACAGCGGCCAGGCGGATTTCCGGCCGCTCTACCCGGACGACATGCCGCTGATGGAGAAGATCGAGACGGTGGCCGCGAAGATCTACCATGCCGGCGAGGTGACCGCCGACAAGGCGGTGCGCGACCAGCTGAAGGCCTGGGAGGAGGCGGGCTACGGCGATCTGCCCGTCTGCATGGCGAAGACGCAATATTCCTTCTCCACCGATCCCAACCTGCGCGGCGCGCCGGAAGGCCATGTCGTGCCCGTCCGCGAGGTGAGGCTTGCCGCCGGGGCCGGCTATGTCGTCGCCATCACCGGCGAGATCATGACCATGCCCGGCCTGCCGCGCTCCCCCGCCGCCGAACGCATTTTCCTCAATCCTGACGGGCACATAGAGGGACTGTTCTGAGACGGCGATTCAGGGAGTTCACGTGGTGATTCAAGGGGGCGGGAGCTTGGGGTGCTTCGCTTTGAGGCTGCCCCTCACCCCAAAAGCGTGCCCTCACCTAATGCTTGCCCCTCACCCTAGCCCTCTCCCCGCAGGCAGGGAGAGGGGACGCGGGCGACGGAACGTTGCTGGTTAGTGGGAGGGTTGCGGCGAGGGTCCTTCTCCCCGCAAGCGGGGAGAAGGTGCCGGCAGGCGGATGGGGGGCGGGGATGATGGCGCGATAGAAGGGGCGGGACACGGGATGAGGAGAGGGGGCCGGGATGAGAGGTGCGAGCAAGCCGAAAACGCAGAAGGCGCGTCGGTTGCGCCAGTCGGACAATGATGCGGAGGCAAGGCTCTGGGGCGAGCTTCGCGGGCGGCGGCTGAATGGCTTCAAGTTCGTCCGGCAGTTTCCGATCGGTCCTTATTTCGCCGACTTTGCCTGTCGCGAGAAAAGGCTCGTGGTGGAGGTGGACGGCAGCCAGCACGCCGGAAGCGAGCACGACCGCAGACGCGACCGGTTCATGAACGAGTCCGGCTGGTCCGTCGTCCGGTTCTGGAACGTCGACGTGCTGCGGGAGATGACGCCGGTGCTGGAGACGCTGGTGGCGATCCTCGAGGGACGGCTGGTGGAGCCGGTGGAGGCTCGCGATCTGAGGTTTCTTGCGGCGCTCGGGCCGCAGGAGAGCGGGGACGCTTGGGGGTGAAGCCAGATGCTGTGGAGTCGGTTTGGACATGACCTTCATCTTGAAGCTTGCGCCTCACCCCAAAGCTTGCCCCTCACCCAAAGCTTGCCCCTCACCCTAGCCCTATCCCCCCAGGCGGGGAGAGGGGACGCGGGCGACGGAACGTTGCGCCGAGGCGGAAGGGTTGCGGCGAGGGTCCTTCTCCCCGCAAGCGGGGAGAAGGTGCCGGCAGGCGGATGAGGGGCGGGGATGATGGCGCGATGGAAGGGGCGGGAGGCGGTCTTCGCATTGGAGCTGCCACTCATTCTGGCGGCGTCAGAGCTACCGGCTGGTGTCGATTTTGGCGCAAAGCGGGAATCACTTCCGCTTGCGGCCCATACCGGTCATCCCATGTCCTTCTGTGCCGCGCAGACTATCGCGGAAATGAAAGCACTTTTCTCCGAGGTATAGCGATCACCATCATACGGAAACTGCTCCGCAAGGTGGCGTTTCAGGGTGGAGTATGCCAAGGCCCTGTCGTCATGTTGGCGGAGGTAGTTTCGGAAAAGCATCCGCCTCTCATGCGTCTGGTTGGAGGGCGGGCAAAGGTAGACCCTTATCTGGGGTGAAAGGCGTTTCAAAAGAAAGGCCCAAACATCATCGTCATACCGATTGCCACGAGGCTCGAAGCCAGCGTCGATGAGAGCCGCGCTCGCATTGGGAATGTCTCCGATGCCCGATACGACATCCACGTCAATTATCGGCTTTGCGGCCAATCCTGGTACTGCGGTGCTGCCGATGTGCTCGACTGCCCCAACGCATCCTCCGAGCACGTCTCTCAAAAGGGCTTCGCTCGCCAAAAAGTCATCTGGCCATTTCGGGTCGTAGGGAACAATTTCAACCAAGGTCGGCATCAGCGCATCCGTGATCATGGGGACAGACAACGTTAGCCTATCCACTGCTCGAATGTCTCCTCTTGGCGCTTTGTAGACAAGGCGGCAGTCGGCCCTATGACGCCATTGCCCGGATGGCTTCGACATATCCGATCACCTCCGAACGGCTCTTCAGAAGCGCCTTGGTTCCTCCGTAGGCATCAAACATCTTTTTATGCGACGCATAGCTGGTGGAAGAGTTTTTGCGCCAGTGATACTCGCGCACCCAGTCGATCAGTTCTCGGAAATTTTCCTCACTGCCTCCCCCTTGGATGCCCCTAGCCGTGATATTGGCTACGCAGTCCTCTTCGGGCAAATCGATCCAGATCAAACTTGTGGCCCTATGAAGAACAGCGTTGGCGAGCCAGCCATATACGCCCTCCATGAGCCAGCTCTCAGCCTTTCCGGCTTCGAGGACTTCACTGAAAACTAGTTCATTATCTCGCGCGATGCCGTATTGGCCAGGTATCCAGCGGATGTCGTCCAGATGGATGGCGGGGCGACTGAGGATGTCGCTGATCTCTCGCGCTAACCATGTCTTGCCCGTACCACCATTGCCGAAGATGAGTATCCGCTGGAGATGTTCCATCCGCAT
>JAEZHO010000352.1 GCA_023416545.1 Pseudomonadota bacterium | reverse complement strand
GGTGAGAACATGTCCCAAATATCCGGCGGAGAACTCCCGAACAGCCCGCGCCGCCTGCTCCTGCTCCGGCACGCGAAATCCGCCTGGCCCGACGGGGTGCCGGACCACGAGCGGCCGCTGGCGGAGCGCGGCGAAAAGGCAGCGCCCGCCATGGGCGCCTTCATGGCGCGGGAACATCTCGTCCCGGACCTCGTGCTCGTTTCCGATGCGCGCCGCACGATTCAGACCTGGGATCTGGTCAGGCAAGCCCTGCCCGGCGAAATCGAGACGCGGATAAGCCCGCAAATCTACGAGGCCTCGGCCTCTACGCTGCTCGACACGATCCGCGCGGTGGGCGACCGGCCCTCTACGCTGCTCATGATCGGCCATAATCCCGGCCTGCAGGACCTGGCGCTGATGCTGGTGGGTAAGGGCGACGCCAAAGCGCGCGACGCGCTCGCGGAGAAATATCCGACGGCCGCAATCGTCGTAATCGACTTTGCCGTGACGGACTGGGGGCAGGTCGAACCGGACTCCGGCGTGCTGGCGCGTTTCGTGACGCCGCGTTCGTTACGGTAGAGTGCCGCGCGCGCGCCCCGGGTTTCCCGCGGGACGCGCGCCTTGCAAGCAGAGGATCAGACGGCGATCTTGCCGCCGCCGATCCTGGTGATGGCCAGCACCGAGGGACGCACCGGCATGTCGTCCTTGAAATCCGGCCAGCGGGTGGAGAGATCCTCATAGTAGGACGGACGGCCGTGGCCATCCCATTCCTCGCCGCCGTCGCCCGGATGCTGGACGGCCACGAAGGCGGTCTCGTCGTCCGGCGCAAACAGCGGCCCGCAGAGTTCGGCGCCCACCGGTACGCGGAAGAACAGCTTCGACGTCGCCCGCGCCTCCCCTTCGGTATCGACGGCCCACAGCCCGTCGGTGCGTCCGGTCGCCTTGTTGTTGTTGCCGTCAGTCGAGACCCAGAGGCGGCCGGCGGAATCCACCGCGCAATTGTCCGGCATGCCGAACCAGCCGTTCTTCGTGGTATCGGTCGAGAAGGTCGCGCCGACTTCGGCGACGGCAGGATCGCCGCACTTCAACAGAACTTCCCACTTGCCCGAGGTTGCGGTGAAATCACCGTCGGCTTCGGCGATCTCGATGATGTGTCCGAAGGCGTTTTCGGCACGCGGGTTGGCACCGTCGACCTCGTCCGCCTTGCGCTTGGTATTGTTGGTCAGCATGACGTAGACCTTGCCGTTGACCTCGTTCGGCTGGACGTCCTCCGGACGGTCCATCTTCGTAGCACCCAGCAGGTCGGCGGCGCGGCGGGTCTCGATGACGACATCGGCCTGGCTGGCAAACCCGTTCCCGACCGTCAGCGGACCCTCGCCGTGCACGAGCGGCAGCCATTCCATGCTGCCATCCTCCTCGAACCTGGCGACATAGAGGGTGCCGTTGTCGAGAAGGTCCATGTTGGCGGCGCGATCATCCGGATTGTAGGTACCGTCGGTCACGAACTTGTAGACGTAGTCGAAGCGCTCGTCGTCGCCCAGATAGAAGACCACCTTGCCGTTCTTCGCGACGATCGACTCCGCGCCCTCGTGCTTGGTGCGGCCAAGCGCCGTGCGCTTCTTCGGCACCGAATTCGGGTCCTCGACATCGACCTCGACGATCCAGCCGAAACGGTTAGGTTCGTTCGGCTCCTTGGAGAGGTCGAAGCGGTCATAGAAGCGCCCCCATTCGTAGCTGCCTTCCGGGACGCCGTAGCGTTCATAGTTTGCGGCTTCCGTATGGCCGGCCGGGAGATCGCCCATGAAGTAGCCGTGGAAGTTCTCCTCGGCCATGATGTAGGTGCCCCAGGGGGTAACGCCGCCAGAGCAGTTGTTGAACGTTCCGATGACCCTGGTGCCGGTGCTGTCGGCCGAGGTCTTCAGCCGGTCGTGGCCGGCTGCCGGCCCGGTGAGCTGCATCTCGGTGTCGACGGTGATGCGGCGGTTGCTGGCGCCGTCGCGCACCACCTGCCACTTGCCGTCGACGCGGCGGATCTCGACGATGGTGCCGCCATGGGCCGCCATCTCGATATCGACCTGTTCCTTGCTGAGCGGGCCCTGCTCGACCTTGCCGTCGACGACCGTCACGAGGCCCGGAAACATCAGGTGCGGGTTGGTGTATTCGTGATTGACCACGAGCAGCCCGTGATCGGCGGCGCCGTCGATCGGGATGAAGCCGACATAGTCGTTGTTGTAGCCGAACTGCCGGGCCTGGGCCTCCGCCCTCTGGTTCGCCGGATCGAAGTCAGGGGAATCAGGGAACAGGGCATCTCCCCAGCGCAGCAGGACATCGGCGTCATATCCTTCCGCCACGTGATGACGGGCATCGACGCCGGCTTCCACTTCCGGGAAGGAGAAGGCGGAGCCCGAGGCGGCACGCGCCTTGTCAGCGGTCATCAGGGCGACGGGGCTCACCGTTGCCGCGATGGCCGAGACGGCAAGCGACCCCTGAAGGAAGCTGCGGCGGGAAAAACGCCGGCTGACGATCTCGCCCATCGTCGGATTGGCGCTGGCGTTAC
>JAEZHO010000342.1 GCA_023416545.1 Pseudomonadota bacterium | reverse complement strand
ATGCGCGGCAGCATGCTGATGGAGGACAATGCGCCGTCGAGCTGCCGGCCGCCGTGGTTGGAGACGATGATGGCGTCTGCCCCGGTCTCGGCCGCCGCGCGGGCGTCCTCCTCGTCGAGGATGCCCTTGAGGATCAGCTTGCTGCCCCAGCGTTCCTTGATCCAGGCGACGTCCTTCCACGAAAGCTGCGGATCGAACTGCTCGGCCGTCCAGGAGGAGAGCGAGGAGAGGTCGGAGACGTTCTTCGCGTGGCCGACGATATTGCCGAAGCCGCGGCGTTTCGTGCGCAGCATGTCCATGCACCAGAAGGGCCGGGTCGCCAACTGTAGGCCGTGGTTCAGCGTCCACTTCGGCGGTGCCGAGAGACCGTTGCGCAGGTCCTTGTGGCGCTGGCCGAGGATCTGCAGGTCGAGCGTCAGCATCAGCGCCGAGCAGTTCGCCGCCTTGGCGCGGTCGATCAGGTTGTTGATGAAGTCGCGGTCCTTCATCACGTAGAGCTGGAACCAGAAGGGCCTGGAGGTGACCGAGGCGACGTCCTCGATCGAGCAGATCGACATGGTGGAGAGCGTGAAGGGCACGCCGGCCTCCTCCGCGGCCTTGGCCGCCAGCATCTCGCCGTCGGCATGCTGCATGCCGCACATGCCGGTCGGGGCAAGCGCCACGGGCATGGAAGCCTCCTGGCCGACCATGGTCGTCTTCAGCGAACGGTTCGTCATGTCCACCAGGACGCGCTGGCGAAGCTTCACCTTGGCGAAGTCCTCCTCGTTGGCGCGGTAGGTGCCTTCGGTCCAGGAGCCGCTATCGGCATAATCGAAGAACATCTTGGGCACCCGGCGGCGGGCGCGCGTCTTCAGGTCGGCAATGGTCAGCGGCTTGGACATGATCGGTAACTCCCCCGGCAGCACATCCCGTCAGCTAGCATGAGTCATTTGCGCCCGTCAGCAAAAAAGACGGTTAAAATTGTTCAAGGTATGCAGAAGCCGATCCTGTCCGCCTGGTATGCCACGGTGAAGACCAGCGCATCACGGTCGTTGTCGTCACCGTCGGAGAACGGGAGCGCGCCCTCGTCTACGACAGGCCGAGAAGCGGTAAGGCCGCGCAAACGCGGCACCGTTCTCAGGAAAGCGCGCCGAGCCCGCGCTTCATCGCCCGTCCCGCCACGTAGGTTTCCGCCACGGCGCGATCGTCGCCCATGGTCTGCAGCAGGAAGAGTTCCTCCGGCAACGTCGTCACCGTTTCCATGCGGAGCGCCATGGCGGGCGTGGCTGCGGCGTCCAGTACCACGAGGTCGGCGTCGGTGCCGACTTCCAGCGTGCCGATCCGGTCCGCGAGCGACAGCGCCTCGGCATTGCCGCGGGTCATCAGGTGGAAGCTGTCGAGCGGGTTCAGCCGCTCGCGGAGAACCTGCTGGATCTTGTAGGCCTCGTCCATCGTGCGCAGCATGGAATAGCTCGAGCCGCCGCCGATATCGGTCGCCACGGCGACGCGCACCGGCTTTTCTCGCCGGCGGATGGCCTTTAGCGGAAAGAGGCCGGAGCCGATGAAGAGGTTGGAGGTCGGGCAGTGGACGGCGACCGATCCGGTCTCGCTCAGCACGTCGGCCTCCCGTTCGGAAAGGTGGATCGCGTGGCCGAGCAGGGTCTTCTCGCCCAACAGGCCGTAGCGGGCGTAGATGTCCGTATAGTCCGTCGCCTGCGGATAGAGTTCGCAGGTATAGCGGATCTCGTCGAGGTTTTCCGACAGGTGCGTCTGGATGTGCAGGTCGGGGAATTCGGCGGCGAGCGCCTGCGCCGCCTCCATCTGCTGCGGCGTCGAGGTGATGGCGAAGCGCGGCGTGATGGCGACGTGGTTGCGGCCCTTGCCGTGCCATTCGCCGATCACCGCGCGCGTCTCGTCATAGCTCATCTGCGGCGTGTCGAGCAGGCCCTGCGGCGCATTGCGGTCCATCATCACCTTGCCGCCGACCATGCACATGCCGCGCCGCATCGCCTCGGCGAAATAGGCGTCGGCGGAGGTCTTGTGGACGGAACAGTAGGCGGCCGCGGTCGTCGTGCCGTGGCGGATCATCTCGTCGTAGAAACGGGTGGCGATACGGGCCGCGTGGTCGCTTTCCACGAAGCGGCATTCCTCGTGGAACGTATAGGTGTTCAGCCATTCCAGCAGGCTGCCGGCATAGGAGGCGATCACCTGCATCTGCGGGAAATGCAGATGCGTGTCGATCAGGCCCGGCAGGATGAGATGCGGCCGGTGGTCGATCTCCGTGATATCAGCCGGCGCGCCGGCCCTGATCTCCGCATAATCCCCGATCGCGGCGATCACGCCGTCCTCGATCAGCAGCGCGCCGTCATGTTCGTAGCGGTAGCTGCCGGTATCGGTGAGGCTCTCCGGCGCGCGCTTGAAGGTCAGCAGGCGGCCACGGATCAGTGTCTTGTTCATTCGGAAACGGTGCTTTCATACCAGGCGGTGAGCAGTTGTCGCTCGTCGGGGGAAATCTCTGTGATGTTGCCGGGCGGCATGGCGTGGCTCCGGCCGGCCTGGATGTATATCTCCCGGGCATGCGCGGCAATCTCCAGGTCCGTCTCCAGCTTCACGTCCTTCGGCGCAAAGGTGATGCCCTCCCATACGGGCTCGCTCGCATGGCACATGGAACAGCGGGACATGACGACGTCGCGCGCCGCCTCGAAATGGACGTTCTCGGCGAACTTCTGCTGCAGGGGAGAAAGCGGCGGAAGGGCGGCGGCATCGGTCCCGCCCGTCAGAACCTTGGGAACGGTCGAAAGCCACATGATGGCGATGAACAGCAGCACGGTGACGAGCCATGTCCAGGTCGGGCGGCCCTTCCGGGCGTGGGTCGTGTTGAACCAGTGGCGGATCGTCACGCCCATCAGGAAGACCAGCGCCGCGATGATCCAGTTGAACTCGGTCGCGAAGGCCAGCGGATAATGGTTCGACAGCATGAAGAAGATGACGGGCAGCGTCAGGTAGTTGTTGTGGAGCGAGCGCTGCTTGGCGATCATCCCGTATCTCGGGTCGGGCGTGCGCCCGGCGATCAGGTCGGCGACCACAATCTTCTGGTTCGGGATGATGACGAAGAAGACGTTGGCCGACATGATGGTGGCAGTGAAGGCGCCGAGATGGAGGAAGGCGGCGCGGCCGGTGAAGACCTGCGTATAGCCCCAGGCCATCAGGACCAGCACCGCATAGAGAACCGCCATCAGGCCCCAGGTATGGCGCCCGAGCGGCGACTTGCAGAGCTGGTCGTAGATGATCCAGCCGACCGCCAGCGAGGCCACCGAGATGCCGATCGCCTGCCATTGCGAAAGCTCCATCACATGCGGGTCGATCAGGAAGAGATCGGCGCCGGCATAGTAGACGATCGCCAGCATCAGGAAGCCGGAAAGCCATGTCATGTAGCTTTCCCACTTGAACCAGGTCAGGTGCTCCGGCATCTGCGCCGGCGCCACCAGGTATTTCTGGATGTGGTAGAAACCGCCCCCATGGACCTGCCATTCCTCGCCGTAGGCGCCGGGCGGCAGGTGAGGCCGCTTCACCAGGCCGAGATCCAGCGCGATGAAGTAGAAGGACGAGCCGATCCAGGCGATGGCAGTGACCACGTGCAGCCAGCGCGCGGCAAACGACAGCCATTCCCAGGCCACGGCATATTCATACATTCGACGATCCCTCTGCAGTCCCTGTCTTCCGACTCGCCACATTGCGAAAAAACTTCCGGAGAGGGAAGGGGCGAGATCGGCAGATAAATCGTCGTGGCGGAACCTCCTCGACCGGTGCCAAGTTAACTTTGGCGCGGGGCTGGAACATTTCCTGTTTCCGGCAGCTAGACGGATAAGGCGCGCTGGGCACCTGTCCAAGGGAAAGTGCATGAAAGCCGGCGGCGAAGGGTGGGGAGGGTTCGCCGGCTCTTGATCATTCGTCAACGGAGATTGAGCAGATGCGCACTCTATCTGTATCCCTTATTGTCGCCTTCCTCTCGTCCGCTCCCGTCGTCCCGGCCTTGGCCCACGATGCCGCGACCGGCTGGGACTATGACAAGTTCTGCTGCAACGGCGACAACCACGCCGGCGACTGCCAGATGATCTCGACGAAGAATGTCCGGGTCATCGAGGGCGGCTACCAGATCGTGCTCGGCCCCGGCGACCACAGGATGGTCACGCGCCCGCACAATTTCAGCCTGCCGCAGAGCGAGGCGCGCCGCTCGCAGGACGAGGACTATCACATCTGCCTCTATCCGACGGAAGACACGTTGCGCTGCTTCTACGCGCCCGACATGGGGTTCTGAGACGGCGCGGATCAGTCCTGGAAATCGGGCATCCTCGCTCGCATGAAATCGCGGAAGGCGCGGATCTTGCGGGAATTGCGCCGCGACTCGGGATAGACCAGCCAGTAGTCGGAGCCATCGCTCGCCAGCGTTTCGAACGGCTGGTAGAGCCGCCCGAGTGCGACGTCGTCCGCATAGAATTCCGGCCGCAGGATCGCCACGCCCTGGCCGGCGATCGCCGCCGCCGCGTGGAAGTACTGCGCGCCGTACTGGCTCGCCGGATGGGCGGAAAGATCGATGCCGGGCAGGCCGACGCTTTCGAACCAGAGCGGCCACCAGCTGTCCTGCGGGTCGATGATCGGCAGTTTCAGCAGGTCCTGCGGCCGCTCGATCCGGCCGACCGTCCGGGCCAGCGCCGGGCTCAGCATGGGGGTGAAATGGCTCTTCATCAGGAAATGCGATCGCAGGCCCGGCCAGGTACCCTTGCCCGAGCGGATCGCGACGTCGCCCTCGGCGCGCGAGAAGTCGATGACGGTCTGGGAGGTTTCCAGGCGCACGGCGATCCCGGAATTCTCCAGCTGGAACGTGCCGAGGTGGTGGGCGAGCCAGTTGGAGGCGAAGGTC
>JAEZHO010000282.1 GCA_023416545.1 Pseudomonadota bacterium | reverse complement strand
CGGCTGCCCGGCAGGCTTCGGTGGCGATCAGGCGCATCTTGCGGATGGGCCGGCTGGAAAGCTTTCCGGCGCAGACCTTGAGCGCTTCGACGGCCCTGTCCATGGCTTCGTTGGAAAGCCTTCGGCTCGCCGCGAGGCCTTCGCCGAGCCTGACGATCCGCGAGAAAGCGTCGACGACGCGGAACTGTCCCGGGCGGGTCGGCTGGGCCACCAGAAGCCGGCAATTGTTGGTGCCGAGGTCGAGCGCGGCGTAGAAGTCGTCTCGGAACGGCGGCCGGCCGGTCTCCGCGGCCGACTGCGTCGCCGGCTTCGGAGCTGAGGCAGCAGCCCTGGCGGCCGTCTCGGGGGCATAGGCGGGCTCATGGCGCGGCGGTGCAAGCGGGCGGCCCTGCAGTTCGCGACCGCTGCGGTTCTTCTTGCGGCGCTTGCGCGTGCGGTTGCGATCCTCGGACGCGCCGGTTTCCGCACCGGAAGGCCGGGACGGCGTGCCCGCGGCTGTCTTCGGCATGCCTTCGGAATCCGATGGCGACCGCGCGCGGCGGCGCTTTCGCTTGCGTTTGGGACTTTCGGCGTTGCCCGGCTCGACATGGGACTGACCCGCCTCGTTCGCGGGTGCGCCATGCATGCGAGGCGCCGCGTGACGGTGCTTGCCGTTCCGCTTCGCCCTGCGGCGGCGGGACTTCGGTTCGCCCCGCCCTTCAGCCGATGCCCCGCCCTGTTGCGGCTTTCCGCCGCCCTCGGGGTCCATCACTTCTATCCATCTCGCCGCGCAACGCCATCATGGCATGCAGCAGGCGTCCATCTGTTTCGTTGACCGGAAGATAACAGCGACCGGCGCTTTCGCCAATCGGTTTTTCGACCGCCTGCCCGCGACCGCGATGCCGCCGCAAAGAACTCGCTGCGCCCTTGTGAAAACTTTTTCAAAAAGGGTATTTGCATCCGCCCGCGCTTTGGCTATAAGCCGCCCACACCGAACGACGCACGCCGTCGCACTATTCTTGGGGAATAGGTTAACGGTAGACCCACGGACTCTGACTCCGTTAGTCCTGGTTCGAATCCAGGTTCCCCAGCCAATTCTCCCAAAAAGCGCTTGTTTCCTTGTTTTTCCCGCCGTGCCGGATCCCGTTTTGGCATCATTGGCGACCTGATGCCCAGAACTGATGCCCAAAGGTGATGCCCAAGCCGGATTCGGCCCGGCAAGCACACTGGGCCCGAACAGGGTATCTTCGTCATGGCTGTCCGCCACGAAGTCGAGAATCTCATCCGCCGCGGAAACATCTTCTACTGGCGACCACGCATTCCAGCCGCCTTCATTCAATGCCCACCAGGCAGCCGGCTTTCACTGACCCTTCACTGTTCGGATCATAGGAAGGCACAGATCATCGGCCGCAAGCTCAACACGCGGCTGGCCGAACTGAAGATGCAGTCGCAGGAAACGATGTCGAAGCAGCAACTCCAGAAACTCTTCGAACACGAGCGGGACAGGGAACTGGAGAGGCTCGATGACATCAGCACCATGGCCAAGCGCAATGGGCGCGGTGCCGACGTCATGGAGATGGAACTCGACCTTGAGGTCGGCTGGGCATATCAGCTCCTCGCGAAGTTCGGGACCCGTTCAGACCTAAGCCTCGAAGGAAATTGTCCCGGCCTCGCCTTTCTCCTGAAGAGCGAAGTTCCGACTTCCCATATCGAGGCTATCGGTGCGAACTATCGCGCGGAACTGTCCATTGCGCGTAGCGCGGGCTTCGAAGACGGCATCCGACGGCTGATCTACAACTTCGACATTCCGGACACCGCGATCAACCGTGAGCGGGCGATGTCGAAAATCTTCGAAGGTCGGGCAGCAGCCCTGCTGGATATCAACGACCGCCACGAACTAGTGGATCGCAGCCTGAGCGAATTCAAATTGAGGAGCAGAACGGACAATCCCAGTGCCGACGTCAGAAGCACGGGGACGGCATCCAAGGCTCAGGGTGGCGAACAGCGGGTCGTTGCAGTTTCGGATTTCGAGCAGGAATGCGAAGAGCTGATCGCGAACATGGGAAAGGAATGGGAGCCGGCGACCGCGCGAGACGCCATGGCGCTGGTGCGGATGTTCAAGTCCGTCCTTGCAGAACATGGCGTGGAGCATTCCGGGCAGATCGAGCAGTATCACATTGGCCGCCTGCGTCAGCACTTCAACGAAATTCCGACGGACTGGGGCCGAAGCAGCCGAATGAGAGCCATGTCGGCGCTCGAACTACGGACGGAAGGCGACAGGTTGCGGAAGGCTGCCGAGGCCACGGGAACGAAGGCCAAGGTTGGTCTTTCCACCGCAACTATCCGCAAGCATTTTGGGAACCTGCAACACTTTCTGAAGCACGTGCGCGGTCACGGTTTCGATGTCGCTGACTGGTCCTTTGAGGGCCTGCGTCCGAAGAAGCCGAAAGCGGGGCTAATCCGATTGCAGCAGTACAAGCCGTCGCCGCAGGACATCGCACCCATATTTGCGAGTCCGATCTACACTGGCTCGCTGGATTGCAGGCGTGGGAGAAAGAAGCCCGGCCGGCACATCTTCCATGATGCCCTGTACTATCTCCCGATCCTTTTCACCTATCTTGGAGCGAGACGTAACGAGTTCGCCGGTCTGGCGGTTGACGACGTGGAGCAAGATGAAAACGGACTTGTCATCCAACTGAGAACGAACGCGTTGCGGCGGCTGAAAAACGCGCAATCTCACAGAACCCTACCCGTCCCAGATGAGCTGGTTCGGCTTGGATTCGTCCAGTATCACGCGGCGATCAAGCGGCTTGGCTATGAAGCGTTGTTCCCAGACCTGTTCTCCAACAGGACCAAGAATGACCCTGGGGACCGCTTCTACGACACGTTTACCCCGATCATGCAGGAGGCTCTCGGGGAGAACATGTGGAAGCGTTCGCTGCATGCCCTTCGCCACGGGATGGCCGATACGCTGAAGCAAGCAGGCGTACCAACAGAGGTGATTGACGATATCTCGGGAAGACTGAGCGAGGGCAGCGAAACAAATACACGCTACACCAATCCAGCCGGCTTGCCTTTGATGCGCAGCGCGTTGACCAAATATCCCGTCATCACCGCCTCCATCCAACCAGCTCCTCTTCAGCTTCTGCCGTGGGTGGAAAACAGACAACCGCCACCATGGGCACGCGGGGGAAAGACCTGAGCCGCACTGATTGCTGTCTTCTGCTGGGCAGGACCTCTGGTTTGGATCATGCAGATGTGGACGGCCAGCTTGGATGCCGTTGGGCAGAACGCGCCGATAGCTCACCCGCTTTAATTGCGGCTATGAGGGCACCGGCAACCACTGGGCTGACGTCGGCTGCCGCGATCGCACAATCTGCTGCAGAAGGCGCAAGTTGATGGCATTGCTGCTGACCCCTCCAAGCATGGCAAATGTGGGGCTCCGAACAGATATGATGACGCTGGTGAAAGCCGGACTGCACATGCGGGCGATGGGAAGGCAAGTCGGATTCTCAGTAGGCGGCTTGCCGTCCCATCGACCGACAGTGCCCCGTCGAGGACGATGGCTCGACGTCTCGTGGTTAAGATGCGGAGCTAACCCGAAGATCACCAAGCCCCTATTCTCTCAGTCCGGCCAAGAATGCTCATCGACACCAAGCAGCACGCAGAGGCATCCTTACCACGAAAGCTCTAAACTCGCGATTCAACCGCAAACGCCGTTTGATGGAGTAACGGGGGGAATACGAGAAGAACTATCAAACGACGTTATCAAGAACTCCGCGGATATGACGCCCGACCCAGGAGCATTGACGTCGACTGCTCCTGAGGCAGGTAACCGGAATGTATGGGCGGGTTATCCTACTGTAGACCTGGGACGTCTGCACACAGGGATGTAGGCATCATTCATGATCATCGGCGTCATTCGGTAAGTCATGCCCGATATGGGTCTTTCTCCTGAACTCCCAGCCCTGCTTGACGTACTTGTCGACGAGCTGATCGAAGGCGTCATAGGAAACACGCTTGTCGAAGCCCTGCTCCACCAACCTGTCGACGATCAGGTCGCCGAACTTTTCCAGCTCCTCGAGCTTGTCCCTGGCAGCGCTCCTGGTGATGACCACATGCAGCAGCACCCGGGCGATATC
>JAEZHO010000254.1 GCA_023416545.1 Pseudomonadota bacterium | reverse complement strand
GACGCACGATGAGCGGATCTTCCCACGGCTCGGCCAGGAACCTCGGCGCCTACCGGATCAAGGGTGCCGGCCGGCTGACCCCGGCGCGCACGGCGCGCTTCACCTTCGACGGCAGGAGCTACACCGCAATGGAAGGCGACACGGTCGCCTCGGCGCTTCTCGCGCACGGCGTCCATCTGGTCGGCCGCTCGTTCAAGTATCACCGGCCGCGCGGCATCCTGTCGGCCGGGCCGGAAGAGCCCAATGCGCTCCTCGACGTCTCCCGGGACGCCGCCCGCCGCCAGCCGAACGTGCGCGCGACCGTGCAGGAGGTCTTCGACGGGGCGAGGATCGCCTCCCAGAACCGCTGGCCGTCGCTCTCCTTCGACGTCGGCGCGGTCAACAACCTCTTCTCGCCCTTCTTCGCCGCCGGCTTCTACTACAAGACCTTCATGTGGCCGAAGGAGGCCTGGCGGAAGATCTACGAGCCGCTCATCCGACGTGCCGCCGGCCTCGGCGTCGCGCCGACCGAAGAGGATCCGGATCGCTATGCCAGCCGCTATGCCCACTGCGACGTGCTGATCGCCGGCGCGGGCGTCGCGGGGCTCACCGCAGCGCTCTCGGCGGCGGCGACCGGTGCCGAGGTCATCCTCGTCGACGAGCAGCCGGAGGTGGGCGGCGCGCTCCATTTCGACACCTCGACGACGATCGACGGCCGCAACGGCTACGACTGGGCGCAGGAGGCGGCGGAGAAGCTGCGGGCCATGCCTAATGTCCGCGTGCTGACCCGCACGACCGTCTTCGGCTACTACAACCACGGCTTCCTGGGCCTTGCGGAACGGGTGAGCGATCATATCGACCGTCCGGGCCGCGACATGCCGCGCGAACGGCTGTGGCAGGTGCGCGCCAGGCGCGTCATCCTGGCGACCGGGGCGATCGAGCGGCACATGGTGTTCGCCAACAACGACCGGCCCGGCATCATGCTGGCCTCTGCCGCGCGGACCTTCCTCAACCACCACGGCGTCGCGGTCGGCCGCAATGTCGGCGTCTACACCGCCCACGATGCGGCCTATGAGGCGGCCTTCGACCTCAAGCGGGCCGGCGTGCGGATCGCGGCGATCGTCGATTGCCGCCGCAATCCGGGCGAGGCGGTGCTGTCGGAGGCCCGCGCGCTCGGCATAGACGTGCTTTCCGGGCACTCGGTCACCGACACGTCCGGCCGGCTTCGCATCTCGTCGATGACGGTGGCGCTGAACGGCGGCTTCAACATCCGCAAGATCCCGGTCGACGCGCTGATCGTCTCGGCCGGCTGGACGCCGTCGGTGCATCTCTTCTCGCAGTCGCGCGGCAAGCTGCGCTTCGACGAGGCGAACCAGCGCTTCCTGCCGGACACTTATGCGCAGGACTGCGTCTCGGTCGGCGCCTGCAACGGGACCGACGGGATCGACGACCTGATCGACGAGGCGATCAATGCCGGCGGCGGCAGGATCGCCCTGCATGGCGAGAGCCGGTTCGACTGGAGCGGCGGCATGATCGGCGCCGGCGAAGGTGCGGGGCCCGGCACGACGGTCAAGGCCTTCGTCGATTTCCAGCATGACGTGACGGCAAAGGAGATCCGCCTTGCCGTGCGCGAGGGCATGCATTCGATCGAGCACATCAAGCGTTTCACCACCAACGGCATGGCGTCCGACCAGGGCAAGCTGTCGAACATGCACGGGCTCGCGATCGCCGCCGAAATGCTCGGCCGGCCGATCCCGCAGGTGGGGCTCACGACCTTCCGCGCGCCCTACACGCCGGTGACCTACGGCACGCTGGTGGCGCATTCGCGCGGCGACCTGTTCGATCCCGCCCGCAGGACGCCGATGCACGACCTCGAAGCGGCGGAAGGCGCCGAGTTCGAGGATGTCGGCAACTGGAAGCGCGCCTGGTACTTCCCGCGCCGCGGCGAGGACATGGCGACTGCCGTCAACCGCGAATGCCGCACGGTGCGCGACGTCGGCGGCATCTTCGACGCCTCCACGCTCGGCAAGATCGAGGTGGTGGGCCCGGATGCGGCGGAGTTCCTCAACCTCCTCTACACCAATGCCTGGGACACGCTGCAGCCCGGCAGGTGCCGCTACGGCATCATGACCCGCGAGGACGGCTTCATCTACGACGATGGCGTGGTCGGGCGGATCGCCGGGGATCGCTTCCACGTGACGACCACGACGGGCGGCGCCCCGCGCGTGCTCAACCACATGGAGGACTACCTGCAGACGGAGTTCCCGCACCTGAAGGTCTGGCTGACCTCGACCACCGAGCAATGGGCGGTGATCGCCGTGCAGGGACCGAAGGCACGCGAGATCATCCGGCCCTTCGTCGAGGGCGTGGATATCTCCGGCGAGGCCTTCCCGCACATGAGCGTCGCGGAATGCACCGTCATGGGCGTTCCGGCGCGGCTCTTCCGCATGTCCTTCACCGGCGAACTCGGCTTCGAGGTCAACGTGCCGGCCGATCACGGGCCGGCGGTCTGGAAGGCGATGTGGGAGAGGGCGAAGGGCATGGGCGCCTGCCTCTACGGCACCGAGGCCATGCACGTGCTGCGCGCGGAGAAGGGCTACCTGATCGTCGGCCAGGACACGGACGGCACAGTGACGCCCGACGATGCGGGCTATGGCTGGGCGGTCTCGAAGAAGAAGACGGATTTCGTCGGCATCCGCGGACTGAAGCGCCCGGACCTCGTGCGCGAGGGTCGCAAGCAGCTCGTCGGGCTGCGCACCCACCGTCCAAGCGACGTGCTGGAGGAGGGGGCGCAGATCGTCGCCGACCCGAACCAGCCGAAGCCGATGACCATGCTCGGCCACGTCACCTCCGCCTACTGGTCGGAAAACTGCGGCCGCTCGATCGCCATGGCGCTCATCGCCGGCGGGCGCTCCCGGATCGGGGAGACGCTCTACGTGCCGATGAAGGATCGGACCGTTGCCGTCGAGGTGACCGACACCGTGTTCTTCGACAAGGAAGGAGGCCGCATTCATGGCTGATCTGGCAACCCGTACCCTGCCGCTCGCAGGCGTTCACGGCGGTTCCGCCGGCGTCCGGCTGACGCCTGCCCCGCCTGCCGCGCGCATCTCGCTTCGCGCCCGTCCGGACGACGTGCCGGCCCTGTCGCGGGCGCTCGGCCTCGACCTGCCGACGAAGCCGGTGAGGTCGGCATCGGGCAGCGGTCGCATTGCGCTCTGGCTCGGGCCGGACGAATGGCTGGTGATCGAGGAGGGAGACGCTTCCGTCGCGGAGGGGCTCGTTTCCGCCTGCGCGGCCTCGGGCGTGCTTCATTCGGCGGTCGACGTTTCCCACCGCAACACGGCCAT
>JAEZHO010000153.1 GCA_023416545.1 Pseudomonadota bacterium | reverse complement strand
GTGTAGCGCGGCAGGCGCGCCTCGCCGTATTTCTCGACGATGGACTGCGACATGGGACCCTTCCTTCTAGCATCTCAGTACAAGGAAGTAGCGGCGCCCATTCGGGTCGTCTTTGCGAAATGTCAATTGATGAGCGCGGCAGCAGATACTTGCGCCGAGGAGCCCGCCCCGCGATCCGCCCCTCCGTCACATCGTCCCGCGACGCTGGAGGGGAACCTTGCTGCCGGCCGCGTTGTCCCGGCTGATCACCGTGGAGATGGCCAGCCCCAATTGCTCCTGGGTGAAAGGCTTGACGAGCCGCGACAGGCTCCCGATCACGGCACCATCGGGAAGCTCCGCATATCCCGATGCCAAAATGATTGGCTGAGCCGGATTGGCGCTGAGCAGCGAACGGGCAAGGTCGGCGCCCGACATCCCGGGCATGGCATGATCGGTGATCACGAGGTCAAAGTCCTGGCCCGAATTTATGATCTCCAGCGCGGCTTGGCCGGAATTGGCCTCGGTGACCGAATGGCCGAGGTCTTCCAGCATGTCGACCGTCCCCATGCAGACCAGCACGTCGTCATCCACCACCAGTATTCGCAGGGAGGCGGCCGCCTCGATATCGGCGCCGGCCTTGCCTGCGCGTTCCACCACTGGCCGCTCGGAAACGTCGACGTCGGCGACCGGCAGCCAAAGCTCGGCAATCGTACCTTCGCCTGGAGTGCTGTAGAGCTGCAGGACCCCGCCGGACTGGGCGGCCAGTCCGTGGACCATGGAGAGGCCCAGGCCCGTTCCCTTGCCGAGCCCCTTGGTGGTGAAGAATGGCTCGGCCGCACGCGCAAGCGTTTCTTCGTCCATCCCCGAACCGGTATCGGAGACCCGCATCCGCAAATACCGGCCGGGTGACAGCCCGGGGAGGAGTTCTTCACTGCCGGGAACGATTTCCTCGGCGTCGATCGCGATGGCGCCTTCCTGCTGGATCGCGTCGCGAGCGTTGACCGCAAGATTGAGGATTGCCAGTTCAAGCTGGTTGGCATCCACCAGCGCCGGGGGAAGTTCGCTTGGAAGCCGGTTCTCCAGCTGGATCGCCGGCCCGACGGCCCGCTGCAGAAGCCCTTCGATACTGCCCAGGAGCTGGACGAGATCGACCGCCTGGGGCTTGAGTTCCTGCCGGCGCGCAAAGGCAAGGAGCCGCTGGGTCAGGGCCGCGCCGCGCTCGGCGGCCTGCACGGCATTGTCGAGGAGCCGGAGGTTCTTCTCGTCGTAAGGGATCCGCTTGCGAAGGAGGCCGAGGCTCCCGAGCGCCGCCATGAGAAGATTGTTGAAGTCATGGGCGACACCGCCGGTGAGCTGGCCGATCGTATCCAGTTTCTGGGCTTCGAAGAGCTGCGCCATCGCATCCTCCCGCTCCCGGGTGCGAAGCTCGATCCGGCTTTCCAGTTCCTCGTTCAGCGTCTGGAGCTGCTGGTTGGAGGTCTCGAGCTCCGCTGTCCGCTCCTGAACCCTGCGTTCGAGGTCGGCATTCAGTCGCTCCAGTTCCCGCGTCTTCCGATAGAGCTCCACGAAGACCCGCACCTTGGCGCGCAGGACCTCGGGAACGATCGGGACGGAGACGTAATCGACAGCGCCCGCCGCATAGCCGCGCAGGCGGTCGGGCTCGGTCATCATCACTGCCGACACGAAGATCACCGGCGTGTTCTCGAACCGCGGGTGGCTGCGGATCAGTTCCACAAGCTCGAAACCGTCCTGCTCCGGCATGCAGACATCGACCAGGATAACCGCGACGTCGGTGCGCAGGAGATGCTCCAGCGCCTCCCTCGCCGACTGGGCCACGAGCAGGTTCTCTTCAAGGTCCTGGAGGATAACCTCGTAGCTCAACAGCTTCGCCGGCTGGTCGTCCACGAGAAGGATGTTCACGGGATCGGGCATGGTCATCTCACTCGTGAAGCCACATGCGCAGTGCTGCCAGCAGCTCCTGCGTATTCACGGGCTTGGCCAGGTAATCGGAGGCTCCGGCCTCCAGGCACTTCTCCCGATCGCCCTTCATCGCCTTGGCGGTCAGCGCAATGATCGGCAGCCGGCTGTGGCGGTCGTCTTTCCTGATCGTCTGCATCGTCTCGTATCCGTCCATGCCCGGCATCATGATATCCATGAGGACGAGCGAGATACCGGCCACCGCGTCGATGATCTCGATCGCCTCGCTTCCCGTCGTCGCGGTCAGGACCTTCATGCCGCGACGCTCCAGCACGCTGCTGAGGGCAAAGATGTTTCGGGCGTCGTCGTCGACCAGCAGCACCATCTTGCCTATGAGATCCTCATCGGAGCTGTGCAGCTTCTCAAGCATGTCCTGCTTGGCGGGGGGCATGTCGGCGATCACCCGGTGCAGGAAGAGCGACGTTTCGTCGAGCAGGCGTTCCGGCGATTCCACGCCCTTCACCACGACGCTGCGCGCCATCGCCTGCAAACGTGCACTTTCTGCGGGCGAAAGATCGCGTCCCGTGAACACTACCACGGGGACGTCCGTCATCCTGAAGTCCTCGGAAATCCTCTCCAGAACCTCGAAGCCGGACATATCGGGCAGCGAAAGGTCGAGAACCACGCAATCGACCGGCTCGTTTTCCAATATCTCGAGAGCCTCCGAACCGGTACCGACGCTGATAATGTCTATGTCGCTGTGGCCCAGCAGCGCCGTAATGCTGACGCGCTCGTTTTCGTCGTCCTCCACCAGCAGGAGTCGCTTCCGGCTCGTTTCGGAGAAGTT
>JAEZHO010000022.1 GCA_023416545.1 Pseudomonadota bacterium | reverse complement strand
AGCCCTGGGCCACCGCCTTTCCGGCGCAGGAGGAGGCGCGCTTTCATTTCCTGGCCGCCGGCCGCGCGCTCCTGCAGACGCCGTCCGGTGAGTGGCTGCCGCTGTCGGCAGGCGATGCGGTCCTGCTTCCGAGGGGCGGGGCGCACATGATGGTGAGCGCCCGCGACCTTTCACCGGCCCCCTACGACGATCTCGGCCGGCGGGAGGTCTGCCGGGGGATCTACGACGTCGACTGCCCGAACGCGCCGGGCGGCACGATCCTGCTGGTCGGCTCCATGCGCTTCAATGTCGATCGTCTTCACCCTCTGCTGCAGCTGATGCCGGACGTGATGATGACGGGCGACCTCGCCGCCAGCGAACCGGCGATCCCGCATCTCCTCGATGCCATGGGCCGGGAAGTGGAAATGGACCGGGTGGGGGCGGGCGGCATCCTGGCGCGGCTCGCCGACGTCCTGACGGCGACACTGATCCGCACCTGGGTCGAGCACGGCTGCGGAGAATCGACCGGCTGGCTGGCGGCCGTGAGGAACCCCGACATCGGCCGGGTGCTGGCGGCGATCCATCTGCAGCCGGAGCGCGACTGGAGCGTCGCGGAACTCGCGAAGCTGATGGGCGCCTCCCGTTCCGGCTTCGCGGAGCGCTTTTCCCGCGTCGTCGGCGAAACGCCGGCGCGCTACGTGGCGCGCGTTCGCATGCACCAGGCGCGGCAGTGGCTGAGCCAGGGAATGCGGGTGTCGGTGGCGGCGCAGCGCCTCGGCTACGACGCGGAGGCCTCGTTCAGCCGGGCCTTCAAGCGCATCATCGGCGCGCCGCCCGGCGCCTTCCGCGGCCAGGCCGGACGCACGCCGGTCGCCGCACCCTAGCGGTCGGCGCGCATCTCCCGTCCAGGGAGGCTGCCTGCGGCTTCATTATGTAGCAGCCCGGACGTCTTGCCCGCGCGCCGCGCGCCCATTAGTCAGGCGCTCCCACAGTTCAATCCCAAGAGAAATACCATGAAATCCCTGGAGCTTCTTGTCGAGAAGGTCATCCTGTCCAGCCGATGGATCCTTGTCGCCTTCTACCTCGGCCTGGTGGCGGCGCTCGCCGTCTACGCCTTCTCCTTCGCGCTCAAGTTCCTGAAGGTGGCGCAGAACGTGTTCACGCTGGACGAGGCGGACATGATCCTCGCCATGCTGGGCCTGATCGATGCGGCGCTGGTCGCAAGCCTGATCGTGATGGTGATGATTTCCGGTTACGAGAACTTCGTCAGCCGCTTCGACCAGACCGAGGCGGACGTATCCTTCCTCGGCAAGCTCGACGCCGGCAGCCTGAAGATCAAGGTCGCCTCGTCGATCGTCGCGATCTCGTCGATCCACCTGCTGCAGATCTTCCTGAACGCCCATCAGTACGATAACGGCAAGCTGATGTGGTACACGATCATCCACATCGCCTTCGTCGTCTCGGCGGTCATGCTCGGCTGGCTGGAGAGGATCATGGCGACGGCCAAGGCGTTCGGCAAAGATGAACGCGAGATCTGACCGTCGACCGCGTCACATCATGGTGACGCGGATCAGGAAGACGAAGACGAGCAGCATCGAAACCAATGCCGCCATGGTGATTGCAGGAGCCAGGCCGATCGTGACGGCGCCGTAGGCGACGAGCGAGATGGCGGTGACGGCGGCGAGGGGGAGGAGGATCATGCTGGACATGGGGGGCTTATAGTCGGCGTCCCGGAATTGACAAAAGGACGTTCTGACGCACCTTGCCTTCTATCCACAACGCGGCAGCTTGGGTGCGTCGGGCGGGATCGTAACCCTCGTCCGGCCCGTCAGTCGCGCAGGCGAAGCTCCTCGCCCTGCATCTGGAACGATCCGAGCGTGGACAGGAAGGTCATGCCCAGGAGGCTCTGGTCGAGGCGCCCTTCCTCGGTCACCATCGCCCTGAGATTGCGCCGCAGGACCGGGCCGATGGCGATCTCGTCGAGCCGCACGGGCGCCGCGGTGGCGCGCCCGTTGGCTGTGGAAACCGTGACCGTATAGGCGAGCCGCTGCGGCTCGAGCCCGATGCGCTCGGCATCCTCGAAGGAGAGCACCACGGCGCTGGCGCCCGTATCGACGAGCATCGACACCGGCTGCCCGTTGACGCTTGCTGTCGCCTGGAAATGTCCGCCCATGCTGCGATGGACGATCACCTCGGTCTCCCCCTGTGCCGTCGTCACCTCGATGGCGCTGCCCGGCGCAAGGCCGGCGTGGAGGCGGGCAGTGGCCTGCTGCAGGTCGTGCCGGTAGAGATAAGCCGCCACCAGCGCGAGGATGATGACCAGCCAGATCGCGACGTAGCGGAGGATCTGAGCCAGCCCGCCGCGGTGCCCGGCCAGAACCCCGACCGCCAGCAGCCCGGCGATCGGCGCCAGATAGATCAACTGGCCGAAGTCGTCGTTGTCCATGCCGAAGGTCTGGCCGCTGCCGTGGTTGAAGAGCAGAAGGGCAAGCCCGGCGCCGAGCACGAGGAGGACGAAGGTGAGACCGTTCACGAGGCCGCCAACTCCCGCGTCCGGACGTCCGGCCGGTTGCCGGCGTCGAGCCCGAGGCTCGCCATCCGGGCGGGCAGGGCGTCCATGACGGCGCGTCGCCCGGCATCGCTGAAGCCGGTCCAGCCGGCGATCTCCTCGCGGGTGCGCCCGCAGCCGATGCAGCAGCCGGATTTTTCTTCGATGATGCAGACGAGGACGCAGGGCGAGATCATGCTCGTCATATCGGCCGTTCAGGTTGCAAGTGCAAGGGTGACGAGAAAGGCGATCTCCGACACCTGCTGGGTTGCGCCGATCGTGTCGCCCGTATGGCCGCCGATTCTGCGTGCCGAAAGTCGCGTCAGGCCGAGCGCCGCAAGCGCCGAAAGGCCGGCGGCAAGCACAAGCGGAAGAAGGCCGGCGACCGGCCAGAGGAGCACGAGGACGGCAAGGACGGCGCTCGCGAGCGCGATGTTGCGGGAGGTGGAATTCGGCCGGCCGGCGCCGGCGGCGACGCCGTTGTCGCGGGCAGCCGGCAGCGCGTGCCAGTGGGCGACCATCAGCGCCCGGCTGCCGGCGGCAGACGCCAGCATGGCGAGCGCTGGAAGGGTGGGCGCCGGACCGGCAAGCACGGAAAGCGCCACGGCGCGGAGCCCGAAGGAGAGGATAAGCGCGATGACGCCGTAGCTTCCGTTGCGGCTGTCCTTCATGATCGCAAGTGCGTGCTCGCGGTCCCGGGCGCCGCCGAAACCGTCCGCCGCGTCGGCAAGGCCGTCCTCGTGCAGCGCGCCCGTGAGGAGCGTCAGCGCGCCGAGCGCAATCAGCGACGACAGCAGCGGGTCGGCATCCATGGCGAGCAGCAGTGCAAGCAGCAGCGCCGGCGGGATGGCGATGAGGAAGCCGGCCGAGGGAAAGGCCTGAACCGCGCGGCTGACCGATCCGTCGCGGCCCTCGAAGAAGCGGGATGGAACAGGCAGCCGGCTGAGAAAGCCGAGCGAGCGCGCGAGATCACCGAGGAATTCCGTCATCTTTGGCAGTTGTCCCTCCGTGCCTGCGCGACTATGAGAGCAACAAAGCGTGATTTGCCGGCAAAGACAAGCGACCGGCCGAAGACGAAAGAGAAGATCCCCATGAGCGTGAGCGGCCTGCCATTCGACGACTTCCGCACTCTCCTGCAGAACCTGCCGGGCCCCGATTCCCGCGCCCTGGTCGCCGCGCGCGAACGGGATGCGCAGCTGACCAAGCCGCCGGGTTCTCTCGGCCGGCTGGAGGAGATCGCCATGTGGCTGGCTGCCTGGACCGGACGTCCCCCCGCGGTGACGCGTCCCCTGGTGGCGATCTTTGCCGGCAACCATGGCGTCACGAAGCACGGCATCACCCCGTTCCCGCCCTCCGTCACCCAGCAGATGGTCGAGAATTTCGCGGCCGGCGGCGCGGCGATCAACCAGATCTGCGTGACCCATGACCTCGGGCTGAAGATCTTCGACCTGGCGCTCGACTATCCGACCGGCGACATCACCTGCGAGGCCGCTCTTTCGGAACGCGACTGCGCCGCCACCATGGCCTTCGGCATGGAGGCGATCGCCGGCGGAACGGACCTCCTGTGCATCGGCGAGATGGGGATCGGCAACACGACCATCGCGGCCGCCATCAACCTCGCCCTCTATGGCGGAGAGGCGGAGGACTGGGTAGGGCCCGGGACCGGCTCGCACGGCGCCCAGCTGGAGCGCAAGATCGAGGCGGTGAAGACGGCCGTCGAATTCCACAAGGACCACCTCAAGGACCCGCTCGAAGTGCTTCGGCGGCTGGGCGGGCGCGAGATCGCCGCGATCGCCGGCGCGATACTGGCGGCGCGGATGGAGAAGATACCCGTGCTCCTCGACGGCTATGTGGTGACGGCTGCGGCCTCCATCCTCAAGGCGGCCAATCCGTCGGCGCTCGACCACTGCCTGATCGGTCACGTATCTGCCGAGCCCGGACACCTGAGGGCGATCGAGAAGCTCGGCAAGACGCCGCTCCTGGC
>JAEZHO010000347.1 GCA_023416545.1 Pseudomonadota bacterium | reverse complement strand
GGCGGCCTGCGATAGAACTCGTAGAGGAGCTTGTAGGCGGCATAGGCTCCCACCCCTCCGACGATCACGCCCCACATCGGCGCACCCATCCAGAATTCGAAGCCGGTCCAGGCGGCACAGGCGCCGACGATCAGGAGCCGCGCCCAGAGCGGCCTGTAGATGGGATGGTCGAGGTCGATCATGTCGTCATTCTCCGGCCGCCTGCATTGGCGCGCGAAGGGAAAGGATATCCTGGTCTATGAGCTGAAAGGCAAGCCCCAGGTGCCCTTCGTAGACGAGAGCCGGCTCGTCGGCCACGACATCGAGCTGCGGCATGCCGGAAAGCCGCACCACGTGGGTCTGCGCCAGTCCCTCCTCTACCCCCGCCCGCATCAGGTCGTAATAGCGTATCCCGGGACCGGTGATATGGACCGGCATGTGGCCGTGCAGGCTGAGAAGGCGCGAAATGCCGGTGCCGAGCGCGATGCCGGCCTGCCGGAAGGCAAAGCCCGCCATGCGATGGCCCTGGCGCGCCCGAAGCGCGATCTTGTCGACTTCCGGCAGGGGCACGATCTTTGCCGGAACCGTGTCGAGCGGCACCTCGAAGGCCGTCCGCAGCACCGCGTAGAAGCCGGCATAGGCCTCGATGCAGCCGCGCGCCCCGCAACGGCAGAGGGCCCCGCCCGGAATATGCAGCATGTGCCCGAAATTGGGCGCGGAGATTTCCGCCTCGCCGTCGCCGCCGGTGCGGGCGATCCCGAGCCCGATGCTGTGGCCGAGGGACAGGGCGGCAAGCGAGGCCGAGGGCGCGGCGGCACGCCCGAGGCGCTGCTGCAGGGCCTTCGCGACGAGAAGCGTCTCATTGTTCAGGATGACCTTGCTGCCCCAGTCGCCGCCCAGGGCAAGCCGGAAATCGACGGCGTCGGAGCCGAGCATGGGCGACCAGACGAGAACCGGTTCGTCGGCGCTGACGAGGCCCTTGCTGCTGATCGAGACGAGGAGGACCTGGTCCCTGCGGATCGACGAGCGCTCGACCGCCCGGTCAAGGCCGGCCGAGATGGCGGCGACGAAAGCGAGCGCCGTGCCCGCGACCCTCGTCTCGCCGAACCGGTCCAGCAGCATGCCGGCATAATCGACGAGGGAATACTGGATCCAGTCGGACGAGACGATGACGGTGACCAGATAGCCGCAGCCGCGCCTCTGCCCGAAGAGCACGCGCGGCCTGCCGCGACCCGTTGGCGCCTGCTGCTCGCTCTTTTCTATGACGGCGCTGCGCTCGAGATCCGCGGTGATGGCGGAGACGGTGGCGGAGGAGAGCCCGGTCTCCTCGGCGATCTGCGTATGGGAAAGCCTGCCCCGGCGCCTCAGCGCCGATAAAACGAGCCCGCTGTTCTGTTGCCGGACCAGTTCGGTACTCGACTTGCCCAGCATCTATGCCTGCCTCTCCCTCGGTTTTTCATCCGATAGTCGAATAGCCGGCTTCACTCAATCCACCTCATTGACTCCCCCGAAATTCTCTGACAGTTATTTTCTCGACTGTCGAGAAAAAAGCGATCCTGCTTTGACTGGCAGCTAATCTGGCGGGGGGAGAGCACGGAGGCTTGGGCCATCCGCCGTCACTCGGGAGGACATCATGAAGTCAATCATCAAGCTGATGGCTGGTGCAGCCATCGTCGTGACCATGCAGGGCGCCGCCGCCCTGGCGCAGGAACCCGTCGTCGGCGTTTCCTGGTCGAACTTCCAGGAAGAGCGCTGGAAGACGGACGAGGCCGCCATCAAGGCCGCGCTGGACGCGGTCGGCGCCAAGTACATTTCGGCCGACGCCCAGTCGTCCGCCGCAAAGCAGCTTACCGACATTGAATCGCTGATCTCGCAGGGCGCCAACGCGCTGATCGTGCTCGCGCAGGATTCCGACGCCATCGGCCCGGCCATCGAGAAGGCGACCGCCGAGGGCATCCCGGTCGTCGGCTACGACCGCCTGATCGAGAACCCGGAAGCCTTCTACATCACCTTCGACAACAAGGAAGTCGGCCGCATGCAGGCCCGCGAAGTGTTCAAGGTCAAGCCGGAAGGCAACTACGTCTTCATCAAGGGCTCGTCCTCCGACCCGAATGCGGACTTCCTCTTCTCCGGACAGGTGGAAGTGCTGAAGGAGGCGATGGACGCCGGCAAGATCAAGAATGTCGGCGAGGCCTATACCGACGGCTGGAAGCCCGAGAACGCCCAGAAGAACATGGAGCAGTTCCTGACCGCCAACAACAACGAGGTCGATGCGGTGGTCGCCTCCAACGACGGCACGGCCGGCGGTGCTATCGCGGCGCTCGACGCCCAGGGCCTTGCGGGTTCCGTGCCGGTGTCCGGCCAGGACGCCGACAAGGCGGCGCTCAACCGCGTCGCCCTCGGCACCCAGACCGTCTCCGTCTGGAAGGACAGCCGTGAACTCGGCAAGAACGCCGCCGAGATCGCGCTCGCCCTTGCCGGCGGCAAGACCATGGACGAGATCCCGAACGTCCAGACCTTCACCGGCGGCCCGAAGGGCGCCGAGATGAAGTCCGTCTTCCTCGCTCCCCTGCCGATCACCCAGGACAATCTCGACGTCGTCATCGACGCCGGCTGGATCAGCAAGGACGAGGCGTGCCAGGGCGTCAAGGCCGGCTCCGTCGCAGCCTGCAACTGACATCCGACCTGAAGCGACCGGTTCCCGACGTCTGCCACCCGGCAACGTCGGGAACCTCCTCATGAGACGCAGTTCGAGCGAACTGCCCGAAGCCGGCGCGACCGGGATCTCCCGCGTGGCGATCCAAGCGCCCCAATAGGCGGGGAACGGCAGGAATGGCCGATACGATACAGTCCACGACGACCGGCGGACCGCGGCAGGCGGACGCCAACCTGGTGACGCGCTTCTTCCGCGCCACCGAGATAGACACACGCCTGCTCGGCATGGTCGGCGCGCTGCTGATCATCTGGCTCGGCTTTCATTTCCTGACCGGCGGCCTGTTCCTGACGCCGCGCAACCTGTGGAACCTGACGGTCCAGACCTCGTCCGTCGCCGTGATGGCGACCGGGATGGTCCTCGTCATCGTGACGCGCAACATCGACCTTTCGGTCGGCTCGATCCTCGGCTTCACCGGCATGATCATGGGCGTCACGCAGGCCCATATCCTGCCGCAACTCCTGGGCTTCGACTACCCGGGCATCTGGATCCTGGCGCTGGCGACCGGCCTCGTGGTCGG
>JAEZHO010000334.1 GCA_023416545.1 Pseudomonadota bacterium | reverse complement strand
AATTCTTCGTCATCACCCCTCCCGCATCGACCCCAGCCAGCCTCGAATCCCATCATTATAGTAGAGCATACGAGGCGGTTGTTGACCGCTATCAATTCGCGCGGAAATGCGGAGTGCAACATCCCTGCCCCGGTCGGGAGCGGGATCATCGCGGATGAACGGCTAGCGTAAGTCGGCCAGATAGGTATTTTCGGAGCGGGACACTGAGAATGCCGGGGGATCTATTTCGGCGAAGAGCAGCACCTCATCATCCGCAGGCGCCTTCGCCAGCAGACTGCCGTCGGGCGCTGCTATCGATGACAGGCCCGCATAGGAGAAATTCTCGTCCGCGCGGCAGTTGTTGATATAGGCGACGAAGACCTGGTTCTCGAAGGCCCTCACCCGGATCATATGCTCGGCGATGAAACTGCCCGACCATCCCACGGGAAGCGCCGTCGGAACGACCACGAGATCGACGTTCGCCTTCGCCAGCCGGCGCACATTTTCCGGGAATTCCACGTCGTAGCAGATCAGCGTCCCGACACGGAGGCCATCGACATCCGCGATCACCGCGCGGGGTTCGTCGGCACGAAACCATTGGCGCTCATAAGGCCCGTAAAGATTGGATTTTCGGTAAACGGTGCGTTTTCCCGATGGATCGACAAGGACGGCGCTGTTGTAGACTGCACCATCGTCGGATTCGGCAAAGCCGGCAACGATCGCCAGATCATGGTCGGCGGCCAGGCGCGACAGGCGCTCGATCTGTGGCGAATGGAGCGGCAGGGCCGTTTCCCGCACGAGATGGGCCGAGCCGTAGCCGTTGAGGGCAAGCTCCGGCGTGACCAGAAGCCTTGCGCCCTGTTCGGCGGCGCTGGCGGCCGCGCTGGCGATCCTGTCGAGATTGGTCTCGACGGCGCCCGGCACCGACTGCATCTGATATCCGGCGATCCTCATCGGTCGTTCGTCATGGCTCCCAGCAGCTTCGGCAGATCCCCGAACCTTGCGATCGCGCCGAATACCAGCGCCGCGATCGCCAGGAAGAAGACGGTAACCGAAGCCATGGTGGGCGTATAGCCGTAGCGCAGCGCGTTGAAGATCTTGATGGGCAGCGTTTCCATGGTGAAGCCCACCGTCATGTAGGCCACGATATATTCGTTGAGCGACAGGACGAAGGCAAAGGCGTAGCCGGAAACCATGTAGGGCAGGATCAGCGGAAAGATCACGGTGTGGAAGATCGTCCGGTCGTCGGCGCCCATGGTCGCCGCAGCTTCCACCAGCGACCGGTCGATCGCCGAAAAACCCAGCGACAGCGTTACCAGCGGCAGGGTGACGAAGAAGATCGCGTGGCCGATGACGGCGGTCCACGGCTGGCCGTAGAAGCCGCTTGTCGCCCAGAAGGTGAGAAGGCCGAGCGCCGTTATGACCGGCGGCAGGGTGAATGGCGCGACCCCGAGAACCTGGAAGATGTTCGCCCAGGGCGCCACCCGCCGCCACAGGAACCAGGCGAGCGGAAGGGCGATCAACAGGGCAAGCGCTGCCGACGTTGCTGCCAGGACGAGGGAGGCGACAAGTGCGCTTCGCCACTCGTTGTTGGTGAATATCTCCCCATACCAGGAGAGGGAAAAGCCCTGCGGCGGAAAGGCGAGCGTCTGTTTCTCGTTGACGGAGACGCCCGCCACGACGATCAGGGGCAGCGCAAGGAACAGGCCGATCGCAAGGAAGAACAGGCGTTTGAGGGCAGTCATCATGCTGCCTCCCTTTGCCGTCCGACGTAAAGGGCAAGCCCCACCAGCGACAGCGATACGAGCACGAGGAAGACGGCCATCGCCGCGGCAAACGGCATGTTGGACTGGTAGATCGCCTGATCGGTGATCAGCACCGAAAGCGTCCACTGCTGCGGCCTGCCGAGCAACTGCGGGAGCAGATACGAGCCGAGGGCGAAGATGAAGACCATGATCGACGTGGCAAGGATTGTGTTGCGCAGCGCCGGCACCACGACCGAGAAGAAGGCCTTGAGGGGCGAGGCCCCCAGCGTGCGTGCCGCCTCCGTAAGCGTCGGGTCGAGCCTGACGAGCGCCGGATAAAGAACGAGCACCGTATAGGGGAGCGCCTGATAGGTCATCGCCGTCATCACCGCGCCGAAGCTCGGCGTCAGAGCCTGCGGGCCGTCCATGAGGCCGAGCATGACGAAAAGGTTGGTGATCCCCGCCGTGCGCGACAACAGGGTCGACCACGCAAACCCGATCATCACCTCGGAAAGCGACAGGATCGACAGCAGAGCCACGAGCCACCAGACCTGCACCCGTCTCGAGGCGCTGGAGAGAAGATAGGTGAAGGGCACGCCGATCGCGACGCAGGCAGCTGCAACGGCCATGGCCAGGAAGAGCGAGAAACCGAGCACCTTGCCGAAGAACAGGCTGAGGAAGCGCCCGTAATTGTCGAGGACGAAGGCCGGCTCGTAGAAACCGCCCTGTTGCCGCTCGAAGAAGGAGACGGCGATCATCGTGGCGAAGGGGATGACGAAGAAGACGATCAGCATCCCGGCCGGAAAGAAAAGCGGCCCGTAATCCGCCAGTCGCTGCGGCGCCTCCCGTCTCATTTCGCCAGCACCACGCTTGTCTCGGGATCGAAGCGCAGGCCAACGCTCTCCCCGACCGCCACGTCCGGTCGCGAGCGGGGCGCGGAAACGGCGACGATCTGCTCGCCGCCCGCCTCGATGAATGTCTCGACACTGCCGCCGAGGTCACGCACGAAGGTGACCGTGCCGTTCAGGCTGCTTTCCGCCGGCGCCACGACCTGTACATCCTCCGGGCGAACGGAGATGGTCCCGCTCTTCAGGGTGCCGAGCGGGAGGCCCCGCACGGTGGAACCGCAGATGGAAGCCTGTCCGGTGGCGTCGGCGGTGAAGGGAATGAGGTTCGTCGAGCCGATGAAATCAGCGACGAAGGAATCGGCCGGGTGCCGATAGATGTCGACGGGGGCCGCCGCCTGACGGATTTCGCCGCCATTCATGACCACGACGGTGTCGGCCATGGTCATCGCCTCCCGCTGGTCGTGGGTGACGACGATCGTGGTAATGCCGAGGCGCTGCTGCAACTGGCGCAGTTCGACCTGCATCGCCTCGCGCAGTTTGGCATCCAGCGCCGACAGCGGCTCGTCCAGCAGGAAGAGCTTCGGAGAGATGGCGAGCGCGCGGGCAATGGCGATCCGCTGGCGCTGCCCGCCGGAGAGCTTGTTGACGGAGCGATCTGCAAAGCCCGGCAGGTGGATCATCGACAGGAGTTCGTCGACCCGTTTCTTCTGGTCGCTCCTCGAAACGCCGCGGATGCGCAGCGCGTAGGCGATGTTCTCGCCGACGGTGAGATGCGGGAAGAGCGCCAGCGACTGGAACACCATGCCGAGATTGCGCTTGTGGGTCGGGACGCGGGTAATATCCTCGCCGCCCAGCGTGATCGAACCTTCGGTGGGAAGGTCGAGACCCGCAACCATCCGCATCAGCGTGGTCTTGCCGCATCCGGAAGGACCGAGGAGACAGACGAATGTCCCGTCGGGGACCGACAGGCTGACATCGTTCACCGCTTTGAACGCGCCGAACTCTTTCGTCACGTGGCTGAGGTTAAGTCCGGACATCTGCTCTGCGCTCGGCCTTTCGGGAAGCTCTCGTCTTCGGGAAGAAAGCCATCCTCCCCCTCACGGGCGAGGATGGCTATCGCGGGATCAGCCAGCGATCATTTCCGTCCACTTCTGGTTCAGGAAGTCGGACCTCTGCTGGTACATCTCGTAGCGCGGGATGATCGGATCGATGTCGGATGATACCGCCGCGAACTCTTCCGCGGTTAGGTCGAGGAGATCGCGCTTGACCGTCGGCGAGGTTCCGACCTTCCGCGACAGCGTTGCCTGGACGGACGGCTGGCACATGTAGTCGATGAAGACATGCGCTTCCTCGGCCTTTTCGGAGGCGCGCGAAAGAGCCCAGCTGCCGGAATCGAGGATGCCGCCTTCCTTCGGGAAGGTCGAACGTACCGGATGGCCGTCGGCGGCGGCGAGGCCGGTTACGTCGTGATAGTACTGGCCCATCGGGATTTCGCCCGACTTCAGCGACTGTTCGAACTGTGCCTCGTCGCGATACCAGAGACGGACGTTCGGCTTTACCTCCGCAAGCTTTTCCAGCGCCTTGAGGATGCCTTCCTCGGTGGCCAGCACGTCGGTCCCGCCGAGATGCGTCTTCGCCGTGACTTCGAGAAGGAAGGAGTTGGAGACCAGCGCGAGAAGGCCGAGCTTGTCGGCATTTGCCGGATCCCACAGGGCTGCCCAGGACGTCGGCGCCTCGGGATAGCTATCGGTATTGGTCACCAGCGTGATGTACCAGGACACGGCGCCAATGCCGGCGACGCGACCGTCCGGATACTTGTTGACGAAGGTATCGATCAGGCCGGAGGCGTTTGCGATCTTCGCCATGTCGAGCGGCGCCCAGAGCTCCGTCGACTGCCCCTTCAAAAGCGCCACCTGCGACATCATCGAAACGTCCGCGGGCGCCTGTCCAGCCCGGGCTGCCTGCTCCAGCTGCACCAGCCAGGCCTCACCGGTCGGCTCGGCGATGGATTCCACCGCGATCCCGGTCGCCTTGGTGAACTCCGGGAAGATGTTCTTGTCGAACGAATCCTTGAAGTAGCCCCCATAGACGCCGACCTTCAGGGAACGGTCCTGCGCGCGAAGGATGGACGGCATCGCCAGCATGGAGGCACCTGCCAAGCCGGCGCCGAGCACCGCGCGGCGGGTGGGCCGCATGTTCAAGATCTTACCCATGTCTTTCTCCTTTGTTTTGCCGGCAGGTTCTCTGCCTGCCCGGCCAGTTCCCACTCTTGTTGCCAGTCTATGTCAGGGTTTGCCCGTGACGGAAGGGCTGAACACCATCAGGCTGAGTATCTCGAACAGCATCTGCGCGCCGGCCTGCGCGGTGTTGCTTGTCGGATCATATTGCGGCGCGACCTCAACCACGTCGCCACCGACGAGGTTGATCCCCTTCAATCCGCGGATGATCTCCAGGACTTCCCGGGTCGTCAGGCCGCCGATCTCGGGCGTGCCGGTACCGGGCGCGAAGCCCGGGTCGAGGCTGTCGATGTCGAAGGACAGGTAGGTGGGACCATCACCGACTACCGCCTTCGCCCTTTCGATGATCGCCGGGATTCCGAGGCCCGGGACGTCCTCGGCATGGATGACCGTCATGCCGGACGCATAGGAAAACTCCCAGATGTATTCCGCCGCGCCGCGAATGCCGATCTGGATCGTCCGCGTCGGATCCAGCACGCCATCGAGCACCGCGTTGCGGAACGGGCCGGCGTGATGAAACTTGCTGTGGTCGAAGGGACCGCTCGTGTCGCAATGCGCGTCGATGTGGATCATTCCGACGGGCGCATTTCGCCCCACCGCCTTCAGGATCGACTGGCTGATCGAATGGTCGCCGCCGACAGCAAGCGGCAAAACGCCCGCCTCGACGATCTGCGTGAAGCGTTTCTCGATATCCTGATGGCACATTTCGAGATCGTAGCGGCTGCGGAGCGGCACATCGCCGATGTCTGCGACGCGCAGATCGAAGACCGGCGCCGTCTTCAGCACGTGATTGTAGGGGCCGATCCGCTCGATTGCCCGCAATGCCCGCGGCCCGAAACGCGATCCCGGCCGGTTCGTCACACCGAGATCCATCGGAACGCCGGTGATCGCGACCTGCAGGTCGTCGAACGAGGGATCTTCCGCATCGACCTGCATGAAGGGAGCGGAAAGAAACGTCGGAACGCCCGCATAGGGAGCGATCCTGCTCCCGCTCTTCGAGAAGATTTTCTCCGCGACCTTGCGGAAATCGGGATCGTAGAGATTGCCGCCGTGCCCCGTCCCGTACTTCTCGCGCAGGTCCTTGAGCTTGTCGTCCTCTAGCGCCATCGTGTGACCCCTCTATGCATGCCTAATTTTAGCTCCCGCAAACCGGTCGCCTTTGTTTTGAGCATTATCGACAAAGACCCGCTGGAAATGCAATTCACGATGTACTAGCAGTCTCTGTGAGAAATTCTCACATGGGAGAGAGGATGAACGGTCGTCTGCCACCGCTGAACCCGCTTCGCGCATTCGAGGCAACGGCGCGCCTCGGCTCCGTATCGGCCGCCGCGCGCGAGCTTCGCGTAACCCATGGCGCCGTGAGCCATCAGTTGCGAACGCTCGAGGAATCGCTTGCTACTGCGCTCTTCGAACGGGGCGGAAAGCGCATGAAGCTCTCGGCCGCAGGCGCCCTTCTACTGCCGGCCGTAACCCAGGCCTTCAGCGGGATTGCGGCGGCGACCGCGCAGATGCAGCGACCCGCGACCCGGGGCAGCCTCTCGATCACCTGCGTTCCCGCGCTCCTGTCCTTCTGGATCGTTCCGCGACTGTCGTCATTCACGGACCGATACCCGGACGTGACGTTGAAGCTTGCCGCGTCCAACGATCCCCGCCACCTCCATTCCTCGGACGTGGACGTCTGCATCCTCTACGGCGACGGCAACTGGCCGGATGCCTGGACGCGCCTCTGGAGCAATCTGCAGCTCTTTCCGGTCGCCAGTCCGACCTTGCTCAACAGCAGGCCGCTTCGGTCGATGAAGGACCTGGAAGACCATGTCCTCCTGCACGGAGATACGGACGGCCGGGAATGGAACACGTGGCTTTCTGCCGCCGATGGCGCGGAGATCCCCCGGCGTCGGCAGCACTTCATGGGGGACGCGCGCTTCTCCACGGAAGCGGCCCTCCAGGGACAGGGCGTGGCACTCGGGGATACGATAACCGCAGCAAAGCTGATTGCCGAAGGCGGGCTCCTGGTTCCCTTCGACCTCAGCGTGCCGGCCAACGATGCGTTCTACGTCGCCTGTCGCCAGGAAATGCGCGCCGCGCCCATCGTCCGGGTGTTCATCGACTGGCTCTTCGCCTCGCTGGAGGCAGACCGCCTGCCTGAGCCTTCAAGTCTCGGCAGAACTCTTCTGAGAAGCAAGGCCACCTCCAGGAACTGAGGGGAGTTGCCGACGTGCAACTGACGTGATGCCATCAATGACAACACGTGCTCTTTTCTTGCAGAAGATCCCGCCGTGGTGTATCGCCAAAATTACTTGAAGAATGCTGGCGCTTATCGCAGGTGGCGATACCGCCGGAAGATTTTAAAATAAGCTCGACACGGTCTCCCCGAGGACCGGAACTTCTTCAATCGCCATTAGTTTGAGGCCGCCTCGGGACGGCCGCGCGTGTTGCTTGGGACCGAGTAATGCCGGATATCCCACTCCGCCAACTCGAAATTGACTCCCATAATTGTTCAATGCATGCTCGATACACAGGGGGCATTTGGATGACGAATTTCTACGATAAAGATAACGCTGAGGCTTTTCTTGGCGCTACTGCGCTTGCCCTTCAGGACGCGTTGGGGACCACATTGCTGGCGCTCGCGCAGGTGAAAGGTACGGACGATCTATCATGGTTTGACGAACTTCATCAGCAGACCGTTAGCGCCACAAAGAGGATGGTCGTTGAGGAGGTCTCGGTAGAAGTCGACGCGGGCGCTCGCCGGTTCGCTTGCGAGGTGCTGGACGCAAAGTTCAAGAGCCTTCGCCTCAGCCTGACCGAAAAGCAGAAATGACCCTTTTCCATCAAGACTGATGAACGCACTGGAATAATTCGCCCCGTAAACCGCCAATACGCACACGGTGGTCGTCCTTTGCAGTTGACAGTGAGGCTACCAAACCAGGCCATTGGACGGCCAGTTGATCATTCCGTCTGGTTGCCGCCTGAAAGTCTCGTCAAGGGGGACTTTAGTACTATGCTCTTCAACGCAGGAGCCCGCAATAGGATGCAAAAGCTAATCGATTTAGCGCCATAAATCTGCGCCGTGCAACCCGCGAAATCTAGCCCTCCGGGCGAATGGTCGGGGCGTGCAGCCCCCCCCCCTCCTGCACCGGACCCAACGGTCTGGCGTTCAAGGTGTTTCGTTCGGACGAATTTCCCCAGGGTCGCCGGACGCGATACGGTCGCGTCCGTTGCGATGGGGCGGTGATGGGTGAGAGCATATAAGGGGAGCGGCACTTGGAAAATTGCCTTGCCCGCAAGGACCTGGTCGCCCTCGGGGCAAGGCAGCAGAACCACTTTCAACTCAAACAGGGTCCCGCAAGATCGGGCAGGTCATGCAGTGCCCGCCGCCTCGCCCGCGGCCCAGTTCATCGCCTTCCACGGTGATGACCTCTATTCCGGCCTTGCGAAGCTTGGTGTTGGTGTAGGAATTGCGCTCGTAGGCGACGACGACCCCGGGAGACAGTGCGACGACGTTGTTGCCGTCATCCCATTGCTCGCGCTCCTGCTCGTAGTAGTCGCCTCCCGTCGTGATCACGTTGAGGCGCTGAAGCCCCATTGATTCCGCCGCCACACCCGTCCCTTCTTCGGTGAGGAAGGGCTTGTCCTCGACGGCGTAGTCGATCTCGCCTTCCTTGTCGCCCGGACGCAGGCTGTAGCATTTGATCTGGCTGCACACCTCGAGGAAGATGTTGGCCACATCGCGATCGCAAAGCGTGAAGACGGTATCGAGGTGCATGGCGGCCCGTGACCGCGGCATCTGGCAGGCGACAACCCGGGTGGCCGCCTCCTGCTTGAACAGCGCGGTCGCAAGCTGGCCGACTGCCTGGGGGGTGCTGCGTTCGCCCATGCCGACGAGCACGACCCCGTTTCCGACCGGCATCACGTCGCCGCCTTCCAGCGTGGCGGGCCCGAAGTCCTGGTCCGGATCTCCCCACCATACCTTGAAGTTCCCGCCCTTGAACTCGGGGTGGAACTTGTAGATGGCCGTCGTCAGGAGCGTCTCCGGACGGCGCGCCGGATAGTACATCGGATTGAGGCTCACGCCGCCGTAGATCCAGCACGAATTGTCACGCGTGAACAGCGTGTTGGGCACCGGCGGTATAACGAAATCGGTCGGCTCCAGATAATGGCCGAACATAGCGCGAGTCTCGAAAGGCAGCTCGAAGCGGGCGATGCCGCCGATCAGATGCTCCGCGAGTTTTTGCGATGGCATCTCGTCGAGCCACTGGCGGAGTTCCGGCACCATGCCGGGACCGACGTGATTGGCAGTAACGCGGCGATCCAGGATCCAGTCGCGCGCCTCCTTGTCCTGAAGCGTCTGCGCGAGCAGATCATGGAACTCCAGGACCTCGACGCCCACTTCCCGCATCTTGTTGCAGAAGTTGAAGTGCTCCTTCTGTGCCTCCTGCACCCAGAGCACGTCATCGAAGAGCAGTTCCCGGCAATTGCCCGGGGTCAGTCGCTTGTGTGCCAGCCCGGGGCGGCACACCATCACCGTCCTCAGTCGGCCGGCTTCGGAATGAACACCGAATTCTCTCATGTTCTTTCTCCTCAATTTGACGCGACGTACGTGATCCCGGACGTGTCTCGCGTGACGGTGGTGCCTGCAGTGCCTTCGATCATGGCGGCGAGGTCCTTCAGCGAACCGATGCAGGCCCGGTTTCCCGTTGCGCGGACAAAGCGGCAGGCCGCCTCGACCTTCGGCCCCATCGATCCCGCAGGAAACTTCACCTCATCGAGAGCGTCCGGGGAGGCGGTTCTGATGGCGCGTTGCGTAGGGGTTCCCCAATCGACGTAGACGGAATCCACATCGGTCAGGATGGCGAGGAAGTCCGCTCCGAGTTCGCGGGCCATCAGCTCCGCCGCGAGGTCCTTGTCGATCACGCACTCGACGCCGACCAGCCGCCGTTCGTCTTCGGGCGTGTACATGGTCGGGATGCCACCACCACCGGCAGCAATGACGACTGTGTTGTGATCGAGCAGCCAGCGGATGGGACGCAGTTCGAAGATCCGCTTCGGCATGGGCGACGCGACGACGCGGCGATAGGAATCGCCGTCCGCCTTGAACGTCCATCCCTTCTCGGCGGCCGTCGCATCAGCCTCGGCCTTGGTGTGGATGGGGCCGATGAACTTCGTCGGATTGCTGAATGCAGGATCGCTGGCGTCCACCTCGACCATCGTCAGAAGGGTGGCGATCGGTCTATCGAACGGGAGAAGGTTGCCGAGTTCCTGCTCGATCATGTAACCGATCATGCCCTCGGTCTGTGCACCGAGGACGTCGAAGGGATAGGGATCGACCTCCGCATAGGCCGCGCTCTGAAGCGCCAGCAGCCCGACTTGCGGCCCGTTGCCGTGACCGACCACCAGCTTGTGATCCATTGCGATTGGGGCAAGAGAACGCGCCGCGATGGCAACGTTCTCCCGCTGATTATCCGCTGTCAGGGCCTGTCCGCGCCGCAGGAGCGCGTTGCCGCCGAGGGCTGTTACGATGAGCATCGGCGTTACTCCCCGATCGTGGCCACAAGAAGCGCTTTGATCGTGTGAAGCCGGTTCTCCGCCTGTTCGAACGCCACGTTGGCTTCGCTTTCGAAGACGTCGTCAGTCACTTCCAGGCCATTGTGGATGTCGAATTTCTCCGCCACGTCCTTGCCGACCGTCGTTTCGGTATCGTGAAAGGCGGGCAGGCAATGCATGAACTTCACGCGCGGATTTCCGCTCGCTTTCATGAGCTCGGCGTTCACCTGGTAGCGCTTCAGGAGCTTGATCCGCTCGGACCACACTTCCTTCGGCTCGCCCATGGAGACCCATACGTCCGTATGGATGAAGTCGACATCCTTTACGGCTTCCTGCGGATCCTCGGTGATGGTGAGCTTCGCTCCGTATCGCTTCTCGAGATCGCGGGCGACGGACGTGAATTCATCCGAGGGCCAAAGCTCCTTCGGTCCGGCCAGACGCACGTCCATGCCCATGAGGCAGCCCGCGATCATGAGCGAGTGGCCCATGTTCGAGCGCGTGTCGCCGACATAGGCATATTTGATGTCGTGCACGGGCCGGTCGGAATGCTCCCGCATCGTCATCAGGTCTGCGAGCATCTGGGTTGGGTGATACTCGTCGGTGAGCCCGTTATAGACCGGAACACCCGCATATTCCGCAAGCTGCTCGACGCCGAACTGGGAAGCGCCGCGATATTCAATGGCATCGAACATCCGCCCCAGAACGCGGGCAGTGTCCTTGAAAGATTCCTTGTGGCCGATCTGCGAGCCGGCCGGATCCAGATAGGTGACATGTGCCCCCTGATCGTGGCAGGCCACTTCAAAGGCGCACCGCGTGCGGGTACTGGTCTTCTCGAAGATCAGCACGACCTCGCGCCCGCTCAGATGCTGTTGTTCCGTGCGTGCATACTTGGCTCGCTTGAGATCTCTTGCCAGGTCGAGGAGGTACTGGAATTCGCGCTGCGTGTAGTCCTGGACCGTGAGCAGTGAACGATTTCTGAGATTGAACGACATCTACGCTCTCCTTAGCGGTTGGGCCGGCGCGACGGCTTCGGCGCGGCTTTCTAGAGGCACTACTTTGGGGTTGCTGTGCTTGATCCAGACGAAGACAGGCAGGCCGCTCATCAGCAGCAGGAAGCCCCAGAAGACGATTTCGGAGCCGGCTCCGTAGATCGCCCCCATGGAAAAGAGGAATGCGACGGTCGCCAGCGCCACCAGGTGGTCGAGGCGAGCGGGCGGCAGGTAGACCAGCGGCTTGGTGGCGTAGAGAAGAAGCTCGACCAGGGCGCAGAAGAGGTAGGGAACGAGGCTTGTCATCGTCGCCAGCAGGATGATGAAGGTGAACTGCTCGACGAGGCTGCGCTGGAAGTTCATCGTGATCAGGATCGTCGACAGCAGGCTTGACGCGATCAGGGCGTTCGCGGGAGCGCCGGCCTTGGTGACCTTGCCCAGGATCGCCGGAAATACGCCGTCCCGCGCCGCCCCGTAGGGAACCTGCCCGGCGAGAAGAGTGAAGCCGTTCAACGTACCGAACGTCGATATGATGGCGCCGCCGCCGATGAGCAGGGCGCCGGACGTGCCCCATAGCTCTTCCGCCACGACCGCGAGCGGAGCGCTCGAGCCGCTCAGTTCTGCAAGCGGTACGGTCCCGAACGCGACAATGGTGACGAGTATGTAGATGGCGGCCACGAAGCAGGTCCCGGCCAGCGTGGCCAGGGGAATGGTGCGACTTGGGTTCTCGACCTCATCCCCCGGCACAGTCGCGGACTCCAGACCGAGGAAGGCCCACAAGGTCAGCGCGCAGCACGCGGCAATGGCCGAAAGCGGCTCCATCCCACTCGGATTGACGGGGGTCAGGCGGGACACGTCCACGCTCGCCACACCGACGATGACGAGCGCCAGAAGCGGCAGCAGCTTCAGGAGCGTCGCGCCTATCTGGACCGCGCCCGCGAACCCGACGCCACGGATGTTCACCAATGCAATGAACCAGAGTACTGCCAGTGCCACGAAAAGGGCAAGCGGCCCGCTCGATACGCCCGGCACGAAATGTCCAAGGTAGCCGGTGAACGCGACCGCGACCCCGGCATTGCCGGCCCAGAGCGCGATCCAGTATCCCCAGGCGATCAGGAACCCGGCGAACTCGCCGAAGCCCTCCCTCGTATAGGTGTAGGGTCCACCCGTCCCCGGAACCATGCGCGCCAGGCGCCCGAAGAGGATGGCGAGGGCGATGGCGCCGATCGATGTGACAACCCATGCGGCAATCGAGATCGGCCCATAGAAGGCGAGCGATGCCGGAAGGAGGAAGATGCCGGATCCGATCATGTTTCCGACGACCAGCGCCGTGCACGCGGAAACACCAAGCCTCCTTGCGGTGTCTCGTTGACGCACCATGATCATGCTCCCTCAGAACGGGCTGATTGCGCCGGTCCAGATCAGGTAAAGGGCGACAAGGGCGAGGCCGAGTATGGCGATCGCGACGAGCAGATCGATGCCGGCAAAGGCGCGGACGTTGCGCTGGCGGCAGGCGATGGCGTAGATGATGAGGCCCGGCGCGAAGAGCAGCATCGCCATGAGGAGGAATTCCAGGCCGGCCGCATAGACGAGCCAGAGGCCATAGAGGGTCGCGACCCCGCCGATGAAGATATCCCGGCGACGTTGGGCGTCCTGCCCTTCGTAGCTTTCACCGCTCAGGGCCAGCTTCAGCGCATATGCCCCGGAAAATACGTAAGGGGGCAGGATTGCGACCGAGGCGATGAAGTAGAAGAAGTTGTAGGCGTCCTGCGCAAAGTAGGTGAGAAGCAGGAACGCCTGGATGGCCAGGTTCGTGACCCAAAGCGAGTTGGCGGGCGCCCCCTTGCTGTTCTCCTTGGCGAACCACCGCGGAAACGTCCCGTCGTTGCCGCAGGTATAGGGGATTTCGGCGCAAAGGAGCGTCCAGCTGAGAAACGCGCCGCCCACGGAGATGACCAGGCCGAGATTGATGAGCCCGGCACCCCAGGGGCCGACGACATGGGCGAGCACGCCCGCCATCGATGGCACTTTCTGCGCGGCAAGCTCGGGCTGGTTCATGATCCCGGTCGAGAGCAGCGAAACCAGGACGTAGATCAGCAAGGCACCGGCAAAGCCGATGACGGTCGCACGTCCGACGTCCTTCCGGTTCGCCGCACGCCCCGAATAGACGCTGGCGCCCTCTATCCCGATGAACACCCAAAGGGTCACCAGCATGGTGCTCTTCACCTGCTCCAGCATGCTCCCCAGACCGGGGCTGTCGGCGGTAGGACGGCCCATGTTGTCGAAGGCGGAAAGGAAGATGTCGAAGTTGAAGGCGATAATCACCAGAAGGATGAAGATGGTGATCGGAACCAGTTTCGCGATGGTGGTCACGACATTGACGAACGCGGCTTCCTTGACGCCTCTCAGCACCAGGAAATGCACCGCCCAGAGGCAGATCGACGCCCCGAGGATGGACACCGCATTGTTGCCTTCGCCGAAGACCGGCGCGAAATAGGAAAGCGCCGAGAAGATTGCGACTGCATAGGCGACGTTCCCGAGGAACGCGCTGATCCAGTACCCCCAGGCGCTGTTGAAACCGATGAAATCGCCAAATCCGGCCTTCGCATAGGCATAAGGCCCGGCGTCGAGGTGTGGCTTGCGTAGCGCAAGCCCCTGATAGACGAAGGCAAGCATCAGCATACCGATGCCGGTGATCAACCATCCGATCATGATCGCAAGTGGCGAGGCGCCGCGGGACATGTCGCTCGGGAGGTTGAAGACGCCCCCACCGATCATCGAGCCTATGACGAGGCCGATGAGCGGGACCAGCGTAAGGTTTCCGGTCCGGATGGCAGGCGTGCTCGCATCACTGGAAGAGTAATCAGCCGGCAGGTCGGACATTGGGCTGCTCCGATTGGGGGATTTTATTGCAGTATGGGCTTGATGAGGCTGCCCTAATCTTGCCTCGTTGTAATTGCGTGCGGTCAATTCGCCAAAGCTCGGCAAATGCTAGCAATAACAAGCCGGATGCTGTCCCTGCGACGCGCCTTTCCTTCGGCGGACAGTGAGCCGCCGCAGCGTCGGCTAAAGGCAGTGAGCGGCGTGCAGCGACACTCATTGATGAGCGCATCACCGCTTTTGCTGCAGTTTTCGCGAAGGGAGCCAAGACATGGCAAACGGAACTTGCGACATTTGCGGCATCCGCCCCGCCGTCGTCCGTGCGCGGGTCGTTTCCAACGGGAAAACCGCAATCCTGGAACTGTGCGACGTCGACTACCGCCGGCTGAGCCGAAGCCAGGGTCACCCCGTCTCGCCGCTGGAGTCGCTCTTCAGTTCCAGAAGAGGAAGCCTGTTCGACGACTTCTTCGGCGATGATTTCTTCGGATCGGCGGGGCTTGCGGATTACGACGAGGAGGAAGATGCCGGTGCGCCCGCATCTCGTCGCGACACCAAGGGCGGACGCGCCGCGGGAAGCCTTGGCGAACGCCTGAGCAAGAACGCGGAGGAACTCCTGCAGGCTGCCGCGCGCCGTGCGAGCGAGAACGGAAGCAGTGAGGTCGACACCGAGCATCTCCTCTACGCCCTGACGGAGAGTGACGTCGTCGCGACCATCCTCAAGCAGTTCAAGCTGTCGGTCGACGATCTGCGTCACCAGATCGAGGAACAGGAACCGAAGAGCGAGCGCAAGAGCGAGGACGAAGCGGTCGGGGTAAGCCCGCGCGTGAAGGATGCCCTGTCGCGGGCCCTGCAGGCCTCGGCGGAAATGGGCCACTCATATGTGGGTCCCGAGCACCTCCTGATCGGTCTGGCGGAAGAAGGCGAAGGCATAGCGGCCGACATCCTGCAAGGCTACGGGCTGACACCCCAGGCCATTCGCCAGCAGGTTACCAAGGTCGTCGGCCGCGGCGCGGAAGACGGGCGGGTCGAGACGCCCACCAACACGCCCAACCTCGACAAGTATATCCGTGACCTGACCAAGCTCGCGCGCGACGGCCAACTGGATCCGGTGATCGGTCGCGCGAAGGAGATCGAGACGGCAATCGAGGTTCTCGCCCGGCGCAGGAAGAACAATCCGGTGCTGATCGGGGAGCCCGGCGTGGGCAAGACCGCGATCGTGGAAGGGCTCGCCCAGCGGATCATCGCCGGCGAGGTGCCGGAATCGCTTGCGGGCAAGCGGCTGGTCGAACTCAACATCAACGCACTGGTTGCCGGCGCGAAATATCGCGGCGAGTTCGAGGAGCGCGTCCAGGACGTGCTGAAGGAAGTGACCGAACACCGCGTGGAACTGGTCGTGTTCATCGACGAGATCCACACCATCGTCGGTGCGGGCCAGGGTGGGGGCGAAGGAGGGCTGGATATTGCCAACGTCTTCAAACCGGCTCTCGCCCGGGGCCACCTGAACCTGATCGGCGCCACAACCCTCAACGAATACCAGAAGCATATCGAGAAGGATGCGGCCCTCGAGCGCCGCTTCCAGCCCGTGTTCGTGCCGGAGCCGACGGTCGCGCAGACGATCATGATACTTCGTGGGCTCAGGGACGTGCTCGAAGCTCACCACAAGGTCGCGATCACCCAGGAGGCGATCATTGCCGCCGCAGAACTCTCCGACCGCTACATCACCGGACGCTTCCTGCCCGACAAGGCCATCGATCTCATCGACCAGGCGGCGGCGCGGGTGAAGATCTCCGCGACGTCCCGCCCCGCCGACGTGCAGGAACTGGAGGCGGAAGTGCGCCAGCTCAAGCGGGAAAAGGACTATTCGACCTCCCGCAAGCAGTACGACCGCGCATCCGAGCTCGAGGGCCAGCACGAGGAAAAAAGCAAGGCGCTGGAGAAGGCAAGCGCGCGCTGGCGCCGCAAGCGCGGATCGGGAAGCGCCGAGGTGCGTACCGAACACGTGGCGGAGGTGGTTTCAAAACTGACCGGCGTGCCCGTCAGCGAACTGACGACCGAGGAGCGTCAGAAGCTCGTCAACATGGAGGAGCGCCTCCAGCAGCGCGTGGTCGGCCAGGAAGAGGCGGTAAAAGCAGTCAGCGACGCCGTAAGGCTCGCCCGGGCGGGTCTTGGCGAAGACAGCCGCCCCGTCGCCACCTTCATGTTTCTCGGCCCGACAGGCGTCGGCAAGACGGAACTTGCCAAGGCGCTCGCCGAGACGGTCTTCGGCGACGAGGATGCGATGATCCGCATCGACATGTCCGAATACATGGAACGGCATGCCGTCGCACGGCTGATCGGTGCGCCTCCCGGATATGTCGGCTATGACGAAGGCGGCCAGCTCACCGAAAGGGTCCGCCGTCGCCCCTACAGCGTCATCCTGCTCGACGAGATAGAAAAGGCTCATCCCGACGTTCACAACATCCTGCTGCAGGTGTTCGACGACGGTCGCCTGACGGACGGCAAAGGCAGGGTCGTCGACTTCACGAACACAATCCTGATCTCAACGTCAAACCTCGGTTCGGACATCATCCAGAGCCGGCTGAGGGAGGGAGAGCCGGAGAAAGACGCCGAGGAGGACGCTGAGGACCTCAAGCCTCAGATCATGGAGGTCCTGCGTCGCCATTTCCGGCCGGAGTTCCTCAACCGCATCGACGAGATCATCATCTTCCATGCGTTAAGCCGCGGCAACATCCGCTCGATCCTGGAACTGCAGCTGGAGCGGGTCAAGCGCACGAGCCATGCCCAGGGGGTCACCCTGAATATAGACGAACAGCTTCTGGACCATTTCGCGGATGCCGGCTTCCGGCCCGAGTTCGGTGCGCGGGAAGTGCGCCGCCTTATCCGTGCCGAACTCGAGACAGCGCTCGCCAAGGCCATGCTGGGCGACGAGATCCATGACGGCGATCACGTACGCGCCCGCTGGGATGCCGAGGCCCTGAAGGTCACCTTCGAACAAGTGGCACAGCAGGAAAACGGCACGAAGGCGACCGATCCGAGCAGCGAGGACAATCAAACAACTACCGTGGAAAGGACAGCACAATGAGCATTCGCGGATTGATCCCCTGGCATCGCAGACACGAAAGCTACGTACCGAGTTCACTCGCCGGATCCCGTCGCGATCCGCTTCAATCGCTGCACAACGACGTCGATCGCCTGTTCGACGAGGTCTTCCGGTTGAGCACGTCGGGCCAGCAATGGTTCGGTAGCGGGTCCGATGTCTGGCCCAAGATCGATATCACCGACGACGAGAAGGAAGTCCGCATCGTTGCCGACCTGCCCGGCATGGAGCAGAAGGACATCGAAGTGTCCCTCGAAGATGGCGTCCTGACCCTGAAGGGCGAGAAGACATCCGAAACCGAAAACAAGGGCACCCAGTTTTCCGAGCGCTTCTACGGCCGGTTCGAGCGGCGGATCCCGATCGGCTACGAGCTGGAGGACGACAAGATCGACGCTCACTTCGAGAACGGGGTGCTGAAGATCACGCTTCCAAAGAGCGAGAAAGCCAGTTCGAAAACCAGGCGGATCGACATCCGCACCTGAAGCGCCCTTCCCCTACAGGCTCCGTCGAACCTACGGGGCCTGCCTTCGAAGCCGTCACGCAACGACAGGTTCGCGTGGTGCAATGAGTGGCACGTCCACCGGAGGAATACAGTGCGCAGTCAGATTTTCCCATCTGTCCTTCTTGTCCCCGCTTTACTCATCAGTTGTACGACCACAACCACGAGCGAGGGGTTCGACCTCGTCCAACTGGACGAATGGCCAGACTGCCATATCCTCAGCTACGACGGCGAGCCGGTGAGAAGGACGGCAACGGCGACGGGACGGCCAAGCATGTGGGGGCTTGGCCGATGCCCGAAGACGCACCCTGACTTCGAGGACACGTCCATCTGGGTTCAGCGGAATATCGAGACGGGTCCTCACGTGGCAACCATGACGACGAAGCCCCGTGAGGACGGCACGTACCAGCGCGTTACCATCCGGCGCGGCCAGGGTTCTGAGAGGCCGGGCTACTTCCGCTACATATGGGTGAGACACGGATAATGATGCCGCAGAGCCCAATGAGAACGCCTGTGAAACCGGGACTTTCACCCGGCAATGCGCTGAGCAGGAGAAGCGATCCGACAGAGGAACAAAGCCGTGAGGGAGGAGTTATATTTCCATAGACATTAGTATAATAGAATATGCGGGAGACCGGCCTTCCCGTGAAGGCTGGAGACGAAAATGCGTAACAAATATCGGCGAATATGGTCATCTAGCTCTGTTGAGTTGCGAAGCCGCTGACTATCCCGGCCCATCCTACGGACTACTTGCCCTTTGCCCCAGAAAAGTTGGTCGGGAGGAGTAGCATGGATAGGTTAGCGGCAGTCACGCGTACCGCGAAAGTCAATAAGGGGTTTGCTCACAAACCTCCCGAGACGCTTCAAAGCACCCGAACGCTTGAGCCAAACGGCACGATCTATGTGCCCGGCGAGATAAGGCGGGCGATCTACACCGTGGATTACGGCGCCGTCCGGATCTACCGATTGCTTTCCAATGGCCGCCGTCAGATATGCTCCTTCGAATTCTCCGGAGATACCTTCGGCTTCGAAACGGACATGACGCATGTCTTCTTTGCGGAAGCCATCAGCCCGACACGCATCAGCGCCCTCAACGAGATGGGAGATCAATTACCGAGCGACGCCACCTCCTGGCTGCAAAGCATGGAGAGGACGCAACGAAATGTGTTGGTGCTCGGCTACCGCGACCCGGTTGAACGCGTGGCTGCTTTCCTCTCGGACCTGGATTCCCGGCAGGGACGAACAGGGACGATCGAGCTTCTGATGCCGCGGGCGGATATTGCCGATCATCTCTGCCTCAGCATCGAAACCATTTCCCGCGTCTTCACCTTCCTGCGCCTCAAGGGCATCATAAAGCTGCGAACCCCACGAATTGTCGAGATTATCCGGCCGCGCGCGCTCCAATTTCTGATAGATTAGAAGAGCGCAAGCGAGAATCGGAAAGCGGTCGCTCCGACGATCCGGATTTCGCCGCGCCGAACGCCAACAGGTGCCAGGAGGAGCGCGATGCCGACCGCCCGGTCGAGGTATGGATTAATAGCCGGAGTTGCGATCCTTCTCGCTCTTGGCCTGGCCTATTGGGCCTGGACGGCGTTTCGCGATCAAGGCCTTCCTGCGGGGTTCTATTCCGGCAACGGCCGCATCGAAGCCGTCGAGATCGATATCGCCACGAAGTCCGGCGGACGGCTTCGCGAGATCGACGTCAAGGAGGGCGATTTCGTCAAGGCGGGCCAGGTCCTGGCACAGATGGACACTGCCCAGCTGGAGGCGCGAAAGAGGCAGGCCGAAGCCGATCTGCGTCGTGCAGAAATCGCAATCGACACCGCCAATAGTCTCGTCAAGCAACGGGAAGCCGAGCGTGAATCCGCTCTCGCGGTGATCGAGCAGCGCAAGGCGCAGCTGGATTCGGCGGCAAAGACCAATGCAAGGTCGAAGCAGCTCCTCAGCAACAGGACGGTCTCGCAGCAGGTGGTCGACGAAAACGAGGCCGCCGAACAGGCCGCGCGAGCGACGCTTGCATCCGCTCAGGCGGCACTCGCCAGTTCGGAGGCTGCGATCAACGCCGCCAAGGCGCAGGTCGTGGACGCCGAAGCCGCCGTCGATGCGGCCAAGGCCGCGATCGAAAGCATAGATGCAGACCTTGAGGACACCATCCTGAAGGCGCCGCGGGACGGCCGCGTGCAGTATCGCGTGGCGGAACCGGGGGAAGTCCTGGGGGCCGGGGGGCGCGTCCTCACCATGGTCGACCTCAGCGACGTCTACATGACATTCTTCCTGCCCACCGAACAGGCGGGCAGGCTGGCGATCGGCTCCGACGCGCGTCTGGTGCTGGACGCAGCACCCCAGCTCACCATTCCGGCGGAGGTTTCCTTCGTCGCGGATGTGGCGCAGTTTACGCCGAAGACAGTGGAGACCGAGGACGAGCGCCAGAAGCTCACATTTCGCGTGAGGGCAAGAATACCGAAGGAGCTGCTTCAAAAACACATCGAGTACGTCAAGACTGGGCTCCCGGGAACCGCATATGTCCGGCTTGATCCCCAGGCCGAATGGCCGGAAAGCCTCGAAAGAAACCTCGTCGACTGAGGGCCCATCATGAACGGCTCCTCTCCAGGCAACAAGGTCAGAAGCGACAAGCCCGGCAACGAGATCGAGGCGGTCGTCGAGGTACGCCACACCACCCTCGCCTTCGGACGAGTGATCGCTCTCAATGACATATCGCTGTCCCTGCCTTCCGGGCGCATGGTCGGACTGGTGGGACCGGACGGGGTCGGCAAGTCCTCGCTGCTCTCCCTGATCTCCGGCTCGCGTGCCATGCAGAAGGGACAGATCCAAGTACTGGGAGGCGACATCGCCGACGCCCGCCACCGCAGGGAGGTCTGCCCGCGAATTGCCTACATGCCGCAAGGGCTGGGCAAGAACCTGTATTCCACGCTATCCGTCTTCGAGAACGTCGACTTCTTCGGTCGCCTGTTTGGACAGGACAGGCAGGAGCGCGCCGAACGGATTGACCTTCTCCTGAAAAGTACCGGGCTTGCTCCCTTTGCCGACAGGCCTGCGGGAAAGCTGTCGGGCGGCATGAAGCAGAAACTCGGACTGTGCTGTTCCCTGATCCACGATCCGGACCTCCTCATCCTCGACGAACCGACGACAGGGGTCGATCCCCTTTCACGCCAGCAGTTCTGGGAATTGATTGCCGCGATCCGGGCGGAACGCCCGAACCTCAGCGTGCTGGTTGCAACAGCCTACATGGAGGAAGCTGCCCGCTTCGACTGGGTCGTCGCGATGAACGCCGGCGAGGTGATCGGCACAGGCACCCCGTCCGAACTCATGGCAAGGACAGGGACGACGGACTTCGACGCAGCCTTCATCGCACTGTTGCCGCAGGACGTCTCCCGGGGTCACGTAGCCCTGGTCATCCCGCCCCGAAAGGTCCTCGGGGGCGAACAATATGCGATCGAGGCCAGCCATCTCAGCATGAGATTTGGCGATTTCACTGCGGTCGACGACGTGAGCTTCAAGATTTCTCGCGGCGAAATCTTCGGATTCCTCGGCTCGAACGGCTGCGGCAAGACGACGACCATGAAGATGCTGACGGGGCTTTTGATCGCCAGCGAGGGCGAGGCGCGCCTGTTCGGTCAGAAGGTCGGCGGCGAGGACATCGCATTCCGGCGCCGCGTCGGATACATGAGCCAGGCGTTTTCGCTCTACTACGAACTGACGGTAAGGCAGAACCTGGAACTGAACGGGCGCCTGTTCCAACTGTCCACGGAAAGGGTTGCCGAACGGATTTCCGAACTGGCCCGCCGGCTGGGCCTCGAGGAGGTCCTGGATACCTTGCCGAACAGTCTGCCCCTCGGAATCCGCCAGCGCCTGTCGCTTGCCGTCGCGCTGATCCATTCCCCCGATGTCCTGATCCTGGACGAGCCCACGTCGGGGGTCGACCCGATAGCGCGCGATGATTTCTGGCGGATCCTCGTCGATCTCTCCCGCAACGACAACGTCACGATCTTCATCTCGACGCACTTCATGAACGAGGCGGAACGCTGCGACCGAATTTCCCTCATGCATGCGGGAAAGGTGCTGGTCACGGCGACGCCGCAGGCGATCGTGGAACAGCGACACGCGGCAAACCTCGAAGAGGCGTTCATCTCCATCCTGGAGGAGGCGGCCGGAACGCCAAAGCCATCGGGCGACACCGAGAAACCTGGCGAGATCGCCTTTGGCACGCCCCCGCACTCGACCACACCGGCGCGAGGAGATGGCATACGCCGCTACTTCGACGTCCGCCGCATGTTCAGCTACACGTGGCGCGAGACGCTCGAGCTACGGCGCGATCCGATCCGCGCGACGCTTGCCATCCTCGGCAGCGTCATCCTGATGTTCGTGATCGGTTACGGCATCAACATGGATGTCGAGGACCTGACCTTCGCCGTCCTCGATCGCGACGACACGCCCATCAGCCGCGACTATGTCCTGGACATAGCGGGCTCCCGCTATTTCATCGAGCAGGAGCCTCTTGCCGACTATGCGGACCTGGACAGGCGCATGCGCAACGGCGAGATCACCCTTGCCCTGGAAATTCCGCCCGGCTTCGGCCGGAAGCTGATGCGGGGGGACGATGTCGAGGTCGGTGCCTGGGTCGATGGGTCCATGCCCCAGCGGGCGGAAACGATCAGAAGCTATGTGCAGGGCATGCATTCGCAGTGGCTCACGCGAAAAGCCGCCGAGACGCTGGGCGACGCCGCCGCGCAGGGAGATTTCTCGATCGAGACGCGGTATCGATATAACCCGGACGTCAAAAGCCTCGTGGCGATCGTGCCCGCCGTCATCCCGCTCCTCCTGATGCTCATTCCGGCGATGCTCTCCGCGCTCAGCGTCGTTCGCGAGAAAGAGCTTGGATCGATCATCAACCTCTACGTGACGCCGGTGACGCGGCTGGAGTTCCTGTTAGGCAAGCAGATCCCGTACATCGCGCTGGGAATGCTCAATTTCTTCCTCCTCGTCGCCTTTGCGGTCGTTATTTTCCGCGTACAGTTCACGGGCAGCATGATCACCTATACGTCGGCCGCCCTTCTCTATGTGACGATCGCGACGTCGATCGGCATCCTCATGTCGACATTCATGTCGAGCCAGGTGGCGGCGATATTCGGGACGGCACTTCTCACGCTCATTCCGGCCACCCAGTATTCGGGGATGATCGATCCCGTATCCTCCCTCCGCGGCGCGGGCGCCTTCATCGGAAAGATCTACCCGACCACGCACTTCATGACGATTTCGCGGGGAACCTTCTCGAAGGGCCTGGATTTTGGCGGGCTGTCGGGTTCCTTTGTGCCGCTGCTTGTCGCCATACCGCTGATGGTCGCCCTGGGCGCAATCCTCTTGAGGAAGCAGGAGCGATGACCATGTCTTTCTCCACCGTGTACCAGCTGGGAGTGAAGGAACTGCGGGGACTTGCCCGTGATCCCTTGTTGCTGCTTCTAATCATCTACGCATTCACCCTGGAGATCTACACGGGATCGCATGCGCTGCCTGAGGCGCTCAGCAATGCGGCGATTGCGATCGTCGACGAGGATCAGTCGCAGCTGTCCAGCCGCATTACCGGGGCATTTCTCCCGCCTTACTTCACGCCGCCGCAATCCATCTCAATTGCGGAAATGGACCAGCGGATGGATGCCGGCCTGGATACCTTCGCGCTCGACATTCCTCCGGACTTCGAGCGGAAGCTGCTCGCCGGGGATCAACCGGTCATCCAGCTGAACGTGGATGCGACCCGCATGAGCCAGGCCTTCACCGGGAGCGGCTACATCCAGTCGATCATATCGAGCGAGGTGAACGAATTCCTCGAGGGATACCGGGCATCATCGGCGCTGCCCGTGGAACTCGTTCAAAGGATGCGCTTCAACCCTGCACTGGACAAGGCGTGGTTCGGGTCGATCACCAACGTGATCACCTCGATCACCATGCTCTCCATCATCCTCACGGGAGCAGCCCTGATCCGCGAGCGCGAACGGGGGACCGTGGAGCATCTCCTCGTCATGCCGGTCACACCGGCGGAGATCATGGTCAGCAAGATACTCTCGATGGGGCTCGTCGTCCTTATCGCGACCGCCATCTCGTTGATCGTGGTGGTCGAGGGCCTTCTCGCGGTTCCCATCGAGGGAAGCCTACCGCTATTCCTGTTCGGGACGGCACTCTTCCTCCTGGCGACGACCTCGCTCGGCATTTTCCTCGCCACGGTGGCCGGTTCAATGCCCCAGTTCGGCCTCCTCCTGATCCTCGTGCTGCTGCCGCTTCAGGTCCTGTCGGGCGCCATGACGCCCCGCGAGAGCATGCCTGCCTTCGTCCAGGACATCATGCTGCTCACCCCGAACACGCACTTCGTCATGCTGGCGCAGTCGGTGCTGTTCAGGGGCGCGTCCATCGATGTCGTCTGGCCGCAGCTTGCATCTCTCCTGGCAATATCGATCGTGCTTTTCATCCTCGCCCTCAAGCGATTCCGGCGCTTCCTTCAATAGAGGTTTGTCGCCCATTCGGCGACAGCGCGATTCCGGTGGAGGACACCCGACCCTTCCCGCCGACGCCTTGCAATTGATCGCAATCATTTCTCTCGTCGCATGATGCGCTAGGATTTTCGCGTGTCCAATCAAGCCCGCAGCGGGCCGCCGTCTTCAGAAAGCAGGCCGCGATGAACTACGGGATCAGTGTTCTCTTTCGGGCCATACCCCTCATGATGGGGGCCGTCTGCCTGGGCCTCGGCCTTTACGTCCTCTCCGGCCAGGCGGACGCGGCACATTTCGTCGCCGGCCACGTGCTCGCTTCCCTAACGGCTATCTGCATCGCGCTGTTCACCACCGCCGCAATGATCATCCGTCAACTGACCCACACCTTCGGGCCAAAATGGAAGTACGCACTACCGACCCTCGGATACGGGGTTGCGCTTGCGACGGCACTGTGGGGTCTCTGGTTGATCTGGACGAGGAACGCGGCGGATGCATTCGTCGCCGGTCATGTCGTGTTCGGCGTCGGGATGATAGCGGCCTGCGTGTCCACCGTCGCCGCAGCCTCCTCCAGCTTCACCCTCATTCCGAAGAACGCCTCCGGCCGTCGCGAGGATGGACCGCCAGCGAGCGCTTATGGAGCCGGAGCGGGCTGGCTGCTCGTCTGCGTGCCCGTGGCCGCAACGCTGATTAACGGGATCTGGGCTGCAGCCCTGCTGAGGGATGCCTCCGTCACGGACCATTATGTCGCCGGCCATGTCCTTATGGGCCTGGCGGCGATCTGCTCCAGCCTTATCGCATTGGTCGCAACCGTCGTGCGCCAGGTGCGCAACCGGTTCGACGAGCCAGAGCGCTGGTACTGGACCCTATGGGTCCTGCTGATGGGATCCGTAACGCTCCTTTGGGGCCTGTACGTGCTGCTCGGCTCCGACAACGCCGAACGGATTGCTCCGGGATACGTCCTTCTCGGGCTCGCCATGGTCTGTTTCAGCATCGTCTCCAAGGTGTTCTTGCTGGCGGCGGTCTGGCGGCGCCGGTTTCCGCTGGCCAACAGGGTCCCGCTCATCCCCGTGATGACATGCCTGGCGTGCCTGTTCCTGTCTGCGTTTCTGGCCGAAACCGCGATGACGGATGCAAACTTCTTCGTTCCCGCGCGCGTACTCGCCGGATTGGGAGCCGTATGCTTCACCCTTTTCTCGATCGTCTCGATCCTTGAGGCGGGAACGGCGAAGTAGTCCTGTTGGCGGTCGGGTGGCACGCTGCCGAAGTTCGGCACCCCGTCCGCCGGTACTTCTTCGGGAAAGCAGGCTGCCGCCTGACCAGGAGGCTTCGTCAATGTCGTCGTCGATTTCTAGGTTGATCACTCTTGTATTGGGGGTCGCAATGGCCGCTGCAACGACATCGAACGTATCCGCCCAGGCGCGGGTCCTGTCGGCGGCGGAATCGGACCCCCGGGTGATGGGATGGATGCAGGGCTTCCCGCCGCCCCCGGACAAGATCATCACCCAGCCGGAATCGGTCTATTTCAGCTTTCCCCGGCTGCGGTGGACGGTTTGCCATATCCGGGAGCTTCTTCCCACGGTCGAGATCAGCCGGGGAATTGGAGCGCCGGTCCCCCTCAACTACGTCAACGTGCTGGAATTCGCCAACCTCCGCGCCGCGATCGACGCCCTAACCTTTACGCCGATCGGCGCGGACGGGGAGATGACGTGGCGGGAGTCTCTCGACGCCAACTATACCGATGGCATGCTCATTCTCCACGAGAACAGGGTCGTCTACGAACGATACTTCGGATGCCTCACGGATGCCGGAAAGCATGCGGCGATGTCGATGACGAAGTCGCTGACGGGGCTCCTGGCGCAGATCCTGGTTGCGGAGGGCCGCCTCGACGAGAGCGCGCTCGTATCGGACATCATCCCGGAGATTGGAGACAGCGCCTTCGCCAATGCGACCGTCCGCCAGGTGATGGACATGACGACGGGCCTTCAGTACTCGGAGGAATACGCCAACCCGAACGCCGATATCTGGAAATATTCCGCTGCGGCGAGCCCGCTTCCCAAGCCTGAGGGCTATGACGGACCCAACGGCTATTGGGAATACCTGCAGCAGGTGAAGCCCGAGGGGCAGCACGGCGAGGGCTTCCACTACAAGACGGTCAATGCCGACATGCTCGGCTGGATCGTCGCCCGGATCGCCGAGCAGAGCGTCAGCGAACTGGCGTCGGAGCGCCTCTGGAAACCCATGGGGGCGGATCAGGATGCCTACATGACCGTCGACGGGAAAGGCGTTCCCTATGCGGGTGGCGGCCTGAGCGCGGGCCTGCGCGATCTCGGTCGATTGGGCCTTCTCATGCTGAACGAGGGCGTCATCAACGGAAAGAGGCTGTTTCCCGCGGAGGTGGTCCAGAGGATACGGGCCGGAGGAGACCCTTCAAAGTTCGGGACCGCCTATCCCGCCCTGACGGGAGGCAGTTATACCAGCCTGTGGTGGGTCTATCCCGGCGAGGACCATGTCATCGCGGCGCGCGGCGTTCACGGCCAGACGATCTATGTGGACTTCACCGCGCGCATGGTCATCGTCAGGTTTGCGTCCTTCCCGCGGTCGGAAAACCCCCTCATCGACCCGACGTCGATCCCCGCCTTCCGGGCCGTCGCCGAATACCTCAAGTCGATGCCGCCGCAGGGCGACTGAGACGCCCTGGCGACACACCGTTCAACTAGAACCTGCTGAGCGCCTGCGGTAACGGCAAGCGGCTTCGCCCGATGGCGCGGCATGCCCAATCGAACTTCCCCATTGCTTGCAATCAATGCCGCAGGTTCCGCCTCGGCTATCGTTGAGGCGATGAAGCGCGGCCGTCCCGGTCGGGCGACTAGATTGGAAGTGAGAAGGCTCATGAAGACCATCGTCCTGACCGCAGCTGCGGTACTCCTGGCCGGCAGCGCGTTCGCTCAGACCGCCACCGAA
>JAEZHO010000311.1 GCA_023416545.1 Pseudomonadota bacterium | reverse complement strand
TGACGAACGTCGGATCGTCGTGCCGCAGCCTTGCCGCAAATGCCTTCATTTCCTGTGCGGATTGTTCTAGAGACAATCGACATGCCGCCGTCCGCGCGGCCTCGACATATTCGCAAGGTATCGTAGGCAATGCTCAATTCCCTCAGAAACGCGTCCCGATCATGGGTTGCCAAGGCGCTCCTCCTGCTTCTCGTCGCATCCTTCGCCGTCTGGGGTGTTTCAACCTCACTCGTCACCACGGATGCGAACACCGTCCTGACCGTCGGCGACCAGGAAGTATCGACGCAGGAGTTCGCCCTCGCCTACCAGCGGCAGGTTTCGGCACTCGGGCGGCAGTTCGGGACGCAACTGACGGCAGAGCAGGCCCGTGCCTTCGGGATCGACCAGCAGGTCTATGCGCAGCTCGCTGCTGGTGCCGCCCTCGACCAGCTCGCGCATGACATGAGGCTCGGCCTGTCGCAGGACCGCCTGGCGACGCTGATCGCCGAGGATCCCGCCTTCCATGGCACCAACGGCCAGTTCGACCGCAACCTCTTCACCTCCCGCCTGCGCAATGCCGGCCTGCGCGAGGACGACTACATCACCGAGCGCAGCAAGGTTGCGGTCCGCAGCCAGATCGTCGAGGCGGTCTCGGACGGCTTCACGCCGCCGCAGGTCATGCTTGACGCGCTGCGCCAGTATCGCGACGAGGTCCGTAGCGCCGATTACCTGCTTCTCTCGAACGCCAATATCGATCCCGTCAAGGCGCCTGCCGACGACGTCCTCGCCGCCTGGTTCGAGGGCGCGAAGGCGCGCTACAGGGCGCCTGAATACCGCCGCTTCACCTATGTGACGCTCCGGCCGGAAGACATCGCCGATGCCTCGTCCATCACCGACGAGGAAGCGCGCGCGGAATACGAGCGGAAGAAGGACAGCTTCACCACCCGCGGCACCCGCACGATCGAACAGCTGACCTACGCCGACAAGGAGATGGCTGAGGCGGCCGCCGCCCAGTTGAAGGACGGAAGCGCTACCTTCGACCGGCTCGTCGCCGACCAGGGCAAGACGGCTTCGGACGTGCTCCTCGGCCAGTTCACCCGGGACACCATGCCCGACCAGACGCTTGCCGAAGCGGCCTTCGCCGTAACCACCGAGGGCGGCACGACGCCGGTCGTCGAGGGCGCCTTCGGGCCGGTCATCCTTCGGGTCACCAACATCACGCCGGAAGCGACGAAGTCGTTCGACGAGGTGAAGGAAGAAGTTCGCAGGCAGCTGGCGCTTTCGGCCGCCTCCCAGGAGATCCTCAACACCCACGATCGCTTCGAGGATGTTCGGGCGTCGGGTGCGACCCTTCCGGAGGCTGCAAAGGAACTGAAACTCGAAGCCGTCACCGTTACCGCCGACGCATCCGGCATCGACCAGGACGGTGAGCGGATCGCCACGCTGCCGGCAGCCGAGACGCTTCTCGCCGACGTCTTCCGCACCGATCCCGGCGGCCAGCCGCTTCCCGTCTCGCTCGGCAATGACGGTTATGTCTGGTTCGAGGTCGAAGAGGTTCTCCCCGAACGCGATCGCACACTCGACGAGGTTCGCGAGAAGGTCGTCGCGGACTGGACCGCCGAGCAGCAGCGGACGGCGCTCAGCGCCCGCGCCACCGAACTCAAGGAGCGGATCGAGAAGGGCGAGACGCTTGCGGCGATCGCCGAGGAACTTGGCGTCGCGGTGGAGACCAAGCAGGGCCTGCGCCGCACCGGCGACGATGCCATCTTCGGTCCCGAGGCGACGACCGCCGTCTTCGCCGGCCCCGCGGATCTCGTGACGACCGCGGCGGCTGCGGACGGCGAAAGCCGGCTGCTGATCCAGGTCACCTCGACGGAACAGGTTCCCGCAGACGCTCTCGGCCAGGACGAGCCGCTCCGGCAGATTGCCGAAGCCGCCGGCGACGACATGCTGGACCAGATGGTCAACCGCCTGCAGAACGAATACGGCGTCTCGATCAACCAGGCTGTTGCCGATCAGGTAACCGGCATGATCCGCTGACGGAAGGGGTAGCTCATGCCTGAACTGAAGCCCCTTCTCGCGAAGGTCGCGAACGGCGAAAGCCTGACGCGGGAGGAAGCGCGAGAGGCGTTCGACGTCCTCATGTCCGGCGAGGCGACACCCTCGCAGATCGGCGGCTTCCTCATGGCCCTTCGGGTGCGTGGCGAGACGGTCGACGAGATCGCCGGCGCCGTCGCCACCATGCGGGCGAAGATGCTTCCGGTTACCGCGCCGGCCGATGCCGTCGACATTGTCGGCACCGGAGGCGACGGCACCGGCACATACAACATCTCCACGCTTGCGTCGCTGATCGTCGCGGGCTGCGACGTGCCGGTCGCCAAGCACGGCAACCGGGCGCTCAGTTCGAAGTCCGGGGCGGCCGACGCCCTTTCCGCGCTCGGCGTCAACCTGGAGATCGGGCCGGACCGGATCGGCCGCTGCATTGCGGAAGCGGGCATCGGCTTCATGTTCGCCTCCATGCATCATTCCGCCATGCGCCATGTCGGTCCGAGCCGCGTCGAACTCGGCACGCGGACGATCTTCAACATCCTCGGGCCGTTGTCGAACCCGGCGGGAGCCCGCCGGCAGCTTCTCGGCGTGTTCTCGCCGCGCTGGCTGATGCCGATAGCGGAAGTCCTGCGCGACCTGGGATCGGAGCGTGTCTGGGTCGTCTATGGCGACGGCATGGACGAGATCACCACGACCGGCACCACCAATGTCGTGTCGCTGGAGAATGGTGAGATCCGCAGTTTCGACCTCACTCCCGAGGATTTCGGGGTCCGCCGCGCAACGCTCGACGAATTGAAGGGTGGCGACGGCCACGCGAATGCGGCGGCCCTTCGCGCCGTGCTGGGTGGAACGAAGAACGCCTATCGCGACATCTCGCTCTGCAACGCCGCTGCCGCTCTTGTCGTTTCGGGCAAGGCAGGCGACATTGCCGAAGGGATGCGGCTCGCAACCCTATCGCTGGACAGCGGGAATGCCGCTGCCGCACTCGACCGCCTTGTCGCGGTCTCCCATGCTGAAGACTGAGGCCCATTGCGCATGACCGACATCCTGAGGAAGATCGAGGCCTACAAGCGCCAGGAAATCGAGGCCGCCAAGGCACGCGTGCCGCTTTCGGACCTGAAGGCCATGGCCGCGGAACAGGACGCGCCGCGCGGCTTCTACCGTGCGCTGAAGGCGAGACAGGACAGCGGCGCCTTCGGCCTGATCGCGGAAATCAAGAAGGCCAGCCCGTCGAAGGGCCTCATTCGTCCCGATTTCGATCCGCCGGCGCTGGCAAGGGCCTACGAGAACGGTGATGCTACCTGCCTCTCCGTGCTGACGGACACGCCGAGCTTCGAGGGTGCTCCGGAGTATCTGGTGGCCGCACGCGAAGCCTGCGCGCTGCCCGCCCTGCGCAAGGACTTCATGTTCGACACCTACCAGGTCCACGAGGCGCGGGCCTGGGGCGCCGACTGCATTCTGCTGATCATGGCGTCGCTTTCGGACGACGAAG
>JAEZHO010000301.1 GCA_023416545.1 Pseudomonadota bacterium | reverse complement strand
CCTTCCTCCAGCCAGCCCGCATGCACGAAATAATGGTTCTCGATGCGGGCGAAGGCGATCGCATAGTCGGGGTCGTGGAACTGGGCGGAATAGTCCGGGTTCGGCAGGAGCGTGATCGTCTCGCCTTCCCATATGCTCCAGGCGACGGCGCATTCGCGCTTCTTCGCCTCGTCGTCGCCGGTCAGGTACTTGCGATAGGCGGCCATCAGGTCGCCGCGCTCGGCTTCCGGGATCGGCGCGATGAAGCGCTCCCACTTGTCGGGGAACATCTCCGAGACGCCGAACTGGTAGTACCAGCTGAGTTCGCCGCGGGTCAGCGTGTAGATGCCGCGAAGAACGAGTTCCGTCACCCGTTCCGGATGGGTCTCGGAATAGGCGAGCGCCAGCGTCGAGCCCCAGGAGCCGCCGAAGACCTGCCAGCGCTCCACGCCCATCATCTCGCGCAACTTTTCCATGTCCGCGACGAGGTCCCAGGTCGTATTGGCCTCCAGCGATGCGTAGGGCGTCGACTTTCCGCAGCCCCGCTGGTCGAACAGCAGGACGTCGTAGAGCGCCGGGTCGAATAGGCGCCGGTTGCCCGGCCCGAACCCGCCGCCCGGCCCGCCATGCACGAAGACTGCAGGCTTGGCGCCGCGCGTGCCGACGCGCTCCCAGTAGATCGAATGGCCGTCGCCGACATCGAGATGGCCGCTCTCGTAGGGCTCGATCTCGGGGTAGAGCGTGCGCAGGATTTCGGTCGAAACGGACATCGTCAGGATCTCACTTGAGGGGTTGGGGCGCGGTTTTTTCGATGCGGACGGAGGCAATCACGGCGACCAGGAACATTAGGGGTATACCCAGTTCCAGCAGTTCCTCCAGGACGACCATCATCAGCGAGGTATCGGCGTCGAGCGTGATCCCGAACGGGGCGAGTTTCCGGCCGATGCCGTCCACGAGCTTCGACAGGACCGCGAAGCCCGCGCCCATGGCGAGCGCCCATACCCAGAGCGCGCGGTGCCGCAGGCCGTCCAGGAAGGCCCGGCCGTTGAGGGCGATCAGGCGGAAGGCCGCGGTGGCGACGAAGGCAAGCACGATCACCCCGAAGATGCGCTCCACGGGCGACGCCATGTCCGTCAGGTAGAGATCGCTGCGGAGAATGCCGACGCTGGTCAGCTTCTTGTCGAGGTCGAACTCGCGTCCCATCATCATGAAAATGATCGCCGGCACCTGCCAGGACGCCTTCCACGTCGCGCCGGGGCGGGTCCACAGCCAGGTGATCGCCGCGAAGGCGTAGAGAAGCGCGGACGAGGTCTCGATTGCGCCCCTCTCGCGCACCAGATCAAAAGTGAAGCCCGTGCTCCAGATGTCGATCGCGATCAGAAGCGCGGTGCCCCCGAGCGCCCAGGCGAGCAGATGCCATGGCCGGGTGGCGGAAACGGGGTTCATGGGTTCATTCGTCATGGTCGTGCCCCTTGCACCATGGCTGGGAGGCTTGTCCGGGCCGCGCCGGTCCTGCCGGCTGCGACGGAAAACATGTCGTACATTCAAACGGTCCTTGTCCGTGATGAAAGTGCCCGGGCCGGTGATGCCGGCAACGCGCATGCGAGGATCGACGCCGTGGCAATGAGCGCCGGGCTGCCTTTTACGGCCAGCTCGTCGGGGAGCCGGTCCGGGTCGGGCATGTCAGGGTGCCGGGTCATGACCCGCGGCTCCCCGGCCAGCTATCGGTATCGTGGTCGGGATGCTGGTTGGAGACGATGTGCTTCAGGAACGGCGCCGAGCCCGCGTCGTCCATCGTTACACGGACGGGAAGTTCGTGGATATGGTCGACAAATCCGATCTTCCGCTCGACGCCGTACTGGATGACCGGCGGGACGGCGGAGGGGTCGTCGAACGCCCCGGTGGCGATGGCGATGCCGTCGGCAGCCTCGTAGGTCAGGGGCGTGCCGCATTCCGGGCAGAAGCCCCGCTTCACGTGGTTGGACGACTGGAAACGCTTCGGCTCGCCGCGGGTCCAGGCGAGTTCGGCCTCTCCGATGTCGACGAGCGGCGCATAGAAGGCGCCGAACGCCTTCTGGCACATCCGGCAATGGCAGACCGAGGAACTCTTGAGGTCGCCGGTGATCCGGAAGCGCGTCGCCCCGCACTGGCATCCGCCGGTGTAGACTGGACCTGTCATGGCTTTGTCTCCGCTGGCCATGCCTGCGTATCGTGATCGGGATGCTGTCGGTTGCTCCCGGCAACCTCGGCTGCGTCTTCCGCCGATGCGTCCATGCGAGGGTCGAGCGGAAGGGTGTCGAGGTCGCCGAACCAGCGCATCTTGCTGGAAAGGTTGATCTGCACTCCGGGCTTCACGCTCTGCGGATCGTCAAGCGAGCCGAGAGTAATGCTGATATGGCCGTGCCCGCCATCGTAGAAGAGGGGTGTGCCGCACTGGCTGCAGAAGCCGCGGCGAACGGTGGCGGAAGACTGGAATGACGCCGGCTCCCCGCGGGTGAAGGAGAAATTCTCGTACATCACGCCGCCGAACGGCATGAAGTAGTTGCCGGACGCCTTCTGGCACATGCGGCAGTGGCAGACGTGCGGAAGCCCGATCTCGCCCTCGGCGCGATATCGCACCGCGCCGCACTGGCATCCGCCCGTGTGAACCTGCGTCATCTCTTCACCTCCCACGTCGTGACCCGCTCGCCCGTGGCCGGGTCCTTGCCGTCCTTGAGCTGGATGCCCCTGGCCGAGAGATCATCGCGTATCTTGTCGGCCTCTGCAAAGTTCCTGGCCTTCAGCATTTCGAGCCGCATTGCCACGAGCGTATCGACGGCGGCGGCGACAGCCTCGTCGATCTCGGTCTTCCTTGGTACTACGCCGAGAAGGGCGGCACTAGCGGCGAACGCAGGCATCCGCCCGGGATCTGTCCTTGCCGCATGCGCCAGGGCGTGCAGTTCCTGGACGGCCGCAACCGTGTTGAGGTCGTCGCAGAGCGCTTCGACGATGGCCGGATCGGGTTCGCCCTCGAGTGTTTCCGGCGTCGGCCATTTGGCGATGAGGCGCTCGGCCTCCTCCAGCCGCTTCACCGAAAAGTCGATGGGTTCGCGGTAGTTCGTCATCAGCATGGCGAGCCGCAATACTTCGCCCGGCCACTGCCGCCCGCCGAACTTTTCCGTATGGAGAAGGTCGTAGATGGTGACGAAATTGCCTTCCGACTTCGACATCTTGCGGCCTTCGACCTGCACGAAGCCGTTATGCATCCAGACATTCGCCATCACGTCCGTGCCGTGGGCGCAGCGCGACTGGGCGATCTCGTTCTCGTGATGCGGGAAGATCAGGTCCAGCCCGCCGCCGTGGATGTCGAAGACCTCGCCGAGATAGCGACCGCTCATTGCCGAGCATTCGATATGCCAGCCGGGCCGTCCGCGGCCCCAGGGGCTTTCCCAGCCCGGTTCGCTCTCGGAGGAGAGCTTCCAGAGCACGAAGTCCCCGGGGTTCTTCTTGTGCGCGTCGACCGCGATGCGGGCGCCCGCCTGCTGCTCGTCGAGAGGACGCTTGGAAAGCTGGCCGTAATCGGCCATCGAGCGGGTATCGAAGAGAACCTCGCCACCCGCCACATAGGCGTGGCCGTTGGCGACCAGCTGCTCGATGATCTCGATCATCTGGGGAATGTTGTCGGTCGCGCGCGGTTCGACACTCGGCTCCAGGCAGCCGAGCGCCCTGACGTCATCGTGGAACTGCGTCTCCGTCTTTTCCGTCACCAGGCGGATCGCCTCGTTCAGCGGCAGGCCGGGATGGTCCCGCAGCGCCCGCGCATTGATCTTGTCGTCGACGTCGGTGATGTTGCGGGCATAGGTGACGTGCTCGGCGCCGTAGACGTGACGCAGCAGCCGGAAGAGAACGTCGAACACGATGACCGGCCGTGCATTGCCGATATGGGCATAGTCGTAGACCGTCGGGCCGCAAACATACATGCGCACATTGGTCGGATCGATCGGCCGGAACTCGGCCTTCTCTCGGGTCAGCGTGTTGTAGAGCTTGACGCTCATCGAAATTCTCCTGACGGCAAGCCACCGGCGGGACCGGGTCGTCTGTCTTCAGGCTTTTCGAGAGACGAAAACGGCCGGGCCAGCGCGATGCACTAGCGAATGATGATCCCGC
>JAEZHO010000300.1 GCA_023416545.1 Pseudomonadota bacterium | reverse complement strand
TGGCTTCCGGCGGGACATAGGCGACCGACCCGGAGCCTTCGTCCGTTTCGTTCTGTCCGGGGATGTGACCGCGCAGGCTCGACTCGCCCTCTGCGCGAACCTTGCCTTGAAGGTCTTCAGGCAGCGGTTGCTCGACCTTGATGTCCGGGTTGATGCCGGTTCCCTGGATCGACGTGCCGGACGGCGTGTAATAGAGCGCCGTGGTGAGTCGGAGGGCTCCGCTTTCGCCGAGCGGGATGATCGTCTGGACCGAGCCCTTGCCGAACGAACGGGTGCCGAGAACGGTTGCCCGCTTCAGATCCTGCAGGGCGCCGGCGACGATTTCCGATGCCGAGGCGGAACCGCCGTTGATCAGTACCACGACCGGCTTGCCATCGGTAATATCGCCGGGACCTGCGTTGAACCGGCGGGTCTCGTCGGCATTGCGGCCGCGCGTGGAAACCACCTCGCCGCGTTCCAGGAAGGCGTCGGAGACGTTGATCGCCTGGTCCAGCAAGCCGCCCGGGTTCAGGCGGAGGTCGAGGACGTAGCCTTTCAGCTTGTCTTCCGGAACTTCGGCCTTGATCTTCTCGATAGCCTTCTCGAGATCGTCATAGGTCTTCTCGGTGAAGGAGATCACCCGAACGTAGCCGACGTCACCCTCGACGCGGGACTTGACCGCGCGAACCGCGATGATCTCACGGACGATAGAGATTTCCAGCGGCTTGTCGGCGCCTTCGCGAAGGATGGTCAGCTTGATGGGCGTGTTCACGGCGCCGCGCATCTTCTCAACGGCTTCCTCGAGCTTCAAGCCGCGGACGGCTTCGCCGTCGATTTCCGCGATCAGATCGCCGGCGAGGATACCGGCACGCGATGCTGGCGTATCGTCGATCGGCGCGATCACCTTCACCATCTCGTTTTCCATGGTGACTTCAATGCCGAGGCCGCCGAACTCGCCGCGCGTCTGGGTGCGCATGTCGGCGGCGTCCTTGGCATTCAGGAAGCTTGAATGGGGATCAAGCGAGGTCAGCATGCCGTTGATGGCGCTTTCCACCAGCTTGCTCTCGTCGGGCGGCGTCACGTACTGTGCCCGCACGCGCTCGAAGACGTCGCCGAAAATGGACAATTCCTTGTAGGTCGAGGGGCCGGCAGCCTGCGCCGGCACTCCTGCCGAGTAGATGACGCTCATGGCCGTGGCACCCATCAGCGCACCGACGATCACCAGAGAAGCCTTACGAATCATTTCGTGCCCTTCCGAGTTCCTTGGCAGTCCACCATGGTCTAGAATCGACCGGTGACCCGTCCTTCCTCAATTCAATGTAAAGTGTCGGGCGGTCCGTTTCCAGCGTCAATGCCGTGGCGCTCGCCACTCTTTTGTTACCCATCACCGCGATGGGTTCGCCGGCAACGACGAAACGGCCCTGCCGCGTGCGAACCTCATCCATCCCCGCCAGGACCATATGGTAGCCGTCGCCCGCATTCAGGATGACCATCTGGCCATAGCTCCGGAACGCACCGGCAAACACGACCCATCCATCGGATGGGGCCGTCACGACTGCACCAGGATTTGAAGCCACGGTCATGCCCACCGCAGAATGTCCCGTCCCATCCGGTTCACCGAAGGCCCGCAGGATGTCCCCGGTAACGGGAAGATCAAGCTTCTGCCTCAGGCTGGAAAAGGCATATGCTGGGGCAATGCGGTTTTTGTCAGGCAGGCTGTTGTCGGCCCGCTCCTTCGCGCGCTCCCGCTCTTCCTCGGAAAGGCGGCGCTGGCGCTCTTCCTCAAGCCGCGCCTGCTCCATCGCTTCCCGGACCGACGATATCTCGCCTTCGAGCGACTGGATCAGGCCTTCCAGCGAGGTGGCGCGCCCCGCCAGTTCCTCCGACCGACGGTGCTCCGCGGCAAGCTCCACGGCGTTCTGCTCGCTGAGTTTCTCTTTCTCGGCGAGGAGCATGTCCATGCGCTTTTCTTCCTCGAGGCCTTCCGCAATAGTCTGCGATGCGGAGGTTTTTTCGGCGGTTGCCTCTCCCTGCAGCCTTGCAAGGGCTTCGAGATCGGCGACCAGCCGATCCGCTTCCGCACGCATGCCCGGCACCACGGCCCCGAGGAGAATAGCGCTCCGCACCGAGGCAAGCGCGTCCTCAGGCGTTACCAGGAGAGCAGGCGGGGGATTGCGGCCCATCCGCTGCAGCGCCGCCAGGACTTCTGCAAGAAGGACGCGTCTCGCCTGCAGGGAGTGGCGGATCTCTTCCTCCCGCAGGCGAAGCCGCGCCAGGCGCTCCTCGCTGGCGTGAATCTTCTCTTCCAGTTCCTTGCGGCGGGCAGCAGAGTCGACCAGCGCCTGACGCAGGTTGGCGGTCGTCTTCTCCAGTTCCGCGATGGTCTGTTCGATGGCGTCGGTCTTGTCGACGGAGAGGCCGATCGTTTCGCCGAGAGCGTCAAGTTCCTGGCGCGCTTCGTCCCGCTTGCGTTGCAGTTCCAGCGTCGGATCGCCGGGCGCGAGCGACTGCTCCAGGACCTGGGCATGCGGGGCGGGGACAACAGACGCCAGCGCCGTGAGGAGCGCGGCGACTATCAGGGTTAGCCCCGCCGGGGCACCGCGACGGAATGTCCGTGGTGACTTGAAGCTCATCTCTCTACCGTTGGTCGCGCGCCATCAAGGTAAGCTGATTTGCGTGACATGACCAATACCTTCATCGGGTCGCGCGGAAGGCCTAGACCCTGTGATAGGGATGGCCTGCGAGTATGGTGACGGCCCGATAGAGTTGTTCCGCAATCAGGATGCGAACCAGCTGGTGGGGCCAGGTCATCGTGCCGAGGTTCACCGCCGCGTCGGCCCGGGAATGAAGATCGGGGTCAAGCCCGTCCGCACCGCCGATGGCGATCATCATCTCGCGTTTCCCGCTGTCATTGAAGCGACCGATCATTCGCGCGAAGCTCTCGCTGTCGAGCGATTTGCCTCGTTCGTCCAGAAGAACGAGGAGCGCGCCTTCCGGCAGCGCCTTCTGGAGTGTGGCGGCTTCCTCCCTTTTGCGGGTCTCGGCATTGGAGGCCCGACTTTCCGGAACTTCGATAAGCCGCGAAAATTCAAGGCCGACCGCCGGGCCCGCCTTGGAAAACCGATCGAGGTAGCGAGACGCAAGGTCTTTCTCGGGGCCGGCTTTCAGCCGTCCCACGGCGAAGAGGCTGATGCGCATGTCCAGTCCCGTGAAATTGGCCGATGTCATTCCGGCGGCTGCGCGAGTGCACAGCCGCACCACAGACGGTCGGCTTACCGGGTCAGGACAGGCCCGACAACCGGTCAGTGCAGTGTTTCGTCCTCGAGGTCGGGAGCGGCCCACATCTTTTCGATGTTGTAGAACTCCCGGACTTCCGGTCGGAACACGTGGATGATGACATCGCCTGCGTCGATAAGGACCCAATCACCGCTCTCCAGACCCTCGACGCGAGGAGCCCCGAGGCCCTCGTCCTTAAGGTCGCGGATCAGGTGATCGGCAATCGCCGTGACATGCCGGTTCGATCGTCCGGTGACTACGACCATGTAGTCTCCCAGCGCCGATTTTCCCGCGATGTCGATGGTGACGATGTCTTCCGCTTTGGAGTCCTCGAGGCTCGCGAGGACCGGTTCGAGAGTACGGGTCGCAGCATCGGCGCCGCGTTCCAGTCTCTTCGGGAGGATGCTCGGCATCTTTCCCTTGGCGTGCACTGTTGTCAGGGTTGTTCCTTTCTTCCAAGTAACAGCTACAGCACTGTCAGCGAATCCGGAATCGCCGGCCGCTGAGTGAAAAGGTGGCACCGAAGGCGCCATCTTTCAAGCTGGTCGTTCAAAACTTGATCGGACCTTCCTGATCACGTTGGCGTCTTTCTCAGGCTGGTGGAGCTGAGGGCGGAGCGGGGGCCGTGGAGGAATGTCCATGCGGGGGCGGGCTTCTTCCAAAGAGCGCCGGCTTCGTCCTCGTCCACGCGGGCCTCGTCGAAGGTCCGGGTCATCCGCGACGAGAGGAAGGAGAGAGTGGAGCCGGGACGATCGATGACGGCGATCGGAAACGTCTGGACGATCGAGCGCCATTTCTGCCAGCGGTGAAACGTCCGCAGGCTGTCGGCGCCCATGACCCAGATGAAACGGACGTCGGGCCTGCGGCTTTTCACGTAAGCCAGCGTGCGGGCGGTATAGGGGCTGCCGAGCGCCTGCTCGAAGGCCGTAACCTTGATCCGGGGGTTGCGGGCCAGCCTTTCGGAAAGCGAGATCCGCTCCCTCAGAGGAGCAAGCTCCGTCCGGCTCTTCAACGGGTTGCCCGGCGTCACCATCCACCACAACTGGTTCAGGCCAAGACGGCGAAGTGCCGTTTCGGCGACCAGCAGGTGGCCTTCGTGAGGCGGGTTGAAGGAGCCGCCGAAGAGGCCCACGACCATGCCGCTCTCCACGTGCGGCATCGACAGGTAGCGGCGGTCGACGGGGAGCCTCTCCACAGGCAGCTAGGGCCGGATCTGGCCGGTGCCGTGCACCAGGTACTTGAACGACGTCAACTGCTCGACGCCGACGGGTCCCCTTGCATGCATCTTCCCGGTGGCAATGCCGATTTCGCCTCCCATTCCGAACTCGCCGCCATCGGCGAACTGGGTCGAGGCGTTGTGCAGCAGGATCGCGGAATCGATCTCGCTGAAGAAGCGCTCGACGACTTTCGGATCCTCGGCGATGACCGCTTCGGTATGGTGGGAGGAATATGTATTGATATGAGCAATGGCGCCGCCGATCCCGTCAACGATCGCGACCGAAATGACGGCGTCGAGATATTCCGTCCGCCAGTCTTCATCCGTTGCCGGTTTC
>JAEZHO010000216.1 GCA_023416545.1 Pseudomonadota bacterium | reverse complement strand
GCAGCATGTCGGCGGAAATGACCGCGTCGTGGCTGTCGCCCCGCGCCAGGATCATCAGCCGTTCGATGTTGTTGCGAAGCTGGCGGATATTGCCCGGCCAGTCGTGGGCCTGCAGGACCGCCATGGCATCCTCGCCGATGCGGCGGGTACGGATGCCGGCCTGCTCGGAAATCTGGCGCATGAACATGTCGACGAGGAAGGGGATATCCTCGCGCCGCTCGGCCAGTGCCGGCACCTTGACGGGCACGACGGCGAGCCGGTGGTAGAGATCCTCGCGGAAGATGCTCTCGGCGATCAGGCTCTCCAGATTGTATGCCGTCGACGAGATGATCCGGACGTCCACCTTGACCCGCTTCGATCCGCCGACCCGCTCGAACTGCTGGTCGACGAGGACGCGAAGGATCTTGTTCTGGGTCTCGCGCGGCATTTCGCCTACCTCGTCGAGGTAGAGAATGCCGCGATGGGCCTCTTCCAGGGCGCCGATCTTGCGCGCCTGGCCGGGCCCGCCCTCGGTGCCGAACAGGGCGATCTCCATCCGGTCGGGCGTTATCGTCGCGGCGTTGAGGGCGACGAAGGGCCCGCTGGCGCGCGACGACTTGCGGTGGATCATCCGGGCGACGAGTTCCTTACCGGACCCGGAAGGGCCGAGGATCATGATGCGGCTGTTGGTGGGCGCGACCTTGTCGATGGTCTGGCGAAGCTGCGAGACGGCGACCGAGGTGCCGACCAGCTCGACCGCATCGCCCGTTCGCCGCTTCAGTTCGCTCACCTCGCGCTTCAGCTTCGAATTTTCCAGAGCCCGCTCGGCGATCAGGATCAGCCGGTCGGCCTTGAACGGCTTTTCGATGAAATCGAACGCCCCGCGCTTGATCGCCGAAACGGCCGTCTCGATGTTGCCGTGGCCGGAAATCATCACGACGGGAAGGTCCGGATGCCGGCTCTTGATCTCGTCGAGCAGTGCAAGTCCGTCGAGCTTCGAGCCCTGCATCCAGATGTCGAGGAAGACCAGCCGCGGCACGCGGTCGGAGATGGCGGCAAGCGCGCTGTCGCTGTCGTGCGCCGTGCGTGTCTCGTGCCCCTCGTCGGACAGGATTCCGGAGACGATCTCGCGGATGTCGACCTCGTCGTCCACGACCAGAATATCAGACGCCATATGCGAGTTCCCTATCAGTTCCAGTTCCGGTCCCGCCTGCACCGATGTGCGGCAGCAGGACCCTGATCATGGCGCCGCGGCCATGATCGAATTCAGGGGGCGCGTCATGCAGTTCGAGCTGCCCCCCGTGCTCCTCGATGATCTTCTTGACGATGGCGAGGCCGAGGCCGGTGCCTTTCTCCCGCATCGTCATGTACGGCTCGAGAATCCGGTGGCGGTTTTCCGCCGGAAGCCCGCTGCCGTTGTCGATGATGTCGACCACGAATGTGTCGCGATCGCGGTCGTAATCGGCCCGTACCCAGACCTTTCGCCCGTCACGCTCCTGATCGCCCGGCACCGCCTCGATGGCTTCCACCGCGTTCTTGACGAGGTTACCGAAGGCCTGGCCGAGCATGCGCGCGTCGAACATCCCGACGAGCGGCTGGTCGCCCAGTTCGCGCATGAACTCGACATGTGTCGTGCCCATTTCGCGCAGGAAGACGGCATCGCGCAGGATGTCGCGCAGGTCCGTCTCCTCCTTGGCGGGCTTGGGCATGCGGGCGAAGGCGGAGAATTCGTCCACCATGCGGCCGATATCCCCGACCTGCCGGACGATGGTATCCGTACACTGGTCGAACACCGCCCGGTCGTCGTCGGCGATCTGCTTGCCGTAGCGGCGCTTCAGCCGTTCGGCCGAGAGCTGGATCGGCGTCAGCGGGTTCTTGATCTCGTGGGCGATGCGGCGCGCAACGTCGGCCCAGGCCGTGGAGCGCTGGGCGATGACGAGGTCGGTGATGTCGTCGAGCGTGATGACGTAGGAATCGCGCGACGTGCTCTGCTCCTCGCGCGTCACCTGGACGCTCAGCGTCCGCTCCTTGCCGCCCCGCATCACGTTGACCTGCTTGCGGAAATCGTTGCGGGCGCGGGAAGCGGCCTCGGAGAGCACGCTGTCGATCTCCGGCACGACCTCGGAGAGGCTGCGGCCGATCAGCCGCTCGGCCGACAATCCGAGAAACGCCTCGGCGGAGGGATTGACGATGGTGATGCGCCGGTCATCCTCGACGCCGATGACGGCGGCGGTCACGCCGGAAAGCACCGCCTCGATGAAGCGGCGGCGGTCATCGACCTCGTCCTTGGCCTCGAGGATCTCGTCGCGCTGGCTGCGGATTTCCGAGATCATCTTGTTGAAGGTGCGCGACAGGCTGCCGACATCGCCGTCGGCCGCCCGCACCGGCACGACCACGTTGAGATCGCCGGAAGCGACGCTGTCGGCGGCGCTGATCAGGAGGCGGATCGGCCGCACGATACGGTCCGCAACGGCGATGGCCGTCCAGATCGCCGCCAGGAGAACGATCAGCGCGAAGCCGAGATAGACGACGGCGAACGCGAACTGCAGCGACATCCGCCCGGCCTCCATGGCCTGGTACTCGGCGGTATTGTCCTCCATCTGGCGCATCGCGGCCATGACCTTCGGATCGACGGCGCGGATGGTGTAGAGGAATGTTCCCGGAAGCGCGTCGAGCTTGATGATGGCGCCGACGAGATTGGTGACGCCCGGCGGGATCAGCGTCGGCTGCCCGGCGGCGGCCTTTTCCAGGGCGTCCCTCGGGATGGCCGGCAGCGGCCGCTCGGTCGCGATATCGGCCTGGGCGATCGCCGAACCGTCGGCCTGGACGAGGAAGGCGCCGAGCAATCCCCTGCCCCGCGCCTGGCGGGTCATCAGGTCGACGAAGCCGGTCCGGTCGAGGTAGAAGGTGGCCCGGTTGCGCTCCAGGTCGTTGGCCATCGACACCGTCTGGCCCTGCAGGTAGCTCGCATTCTCCATCATGTACGCCTGCGCCACGTCCGTGGAGGAACGGACGATGGACTGCGTGCGGATGGAGAACCAGCGGTCGAGGCCGGCGCTCAGGGTGATGCTGGCGAAGAGCGCGACGAGGACCGCGGGCGTGATCGCCACGATCGAGAAGAGCGCCACGACGCGGATGTGAAGGCGCGCGGCCGCCCGGCCGCGGTTTCGTGCCTTCAGGAGCCGGCTGAGTTCACGTCCGATGAGATAGAGCAGGCCGACGACGAAGATGCCGTTGAGCACGGCCGATGCGATGACCACCGGCGTCGTCGGCGCAACCGGGGTGAGACCGAGCAGCACGAACAGCGTGAGGATGGCGCAGAGCAGCGCGCCCCCGGCCAGGAGGAGACCCGGCAATGCGAAGGAGGCGCGACGATCCTGGGCTTCAAGATCCGATCCGGCTTCCTCCGCGGGCGAAAGGACGCCCTCGATCATTGCTAACTCCTCGCGCGCGGCAGATCAGGCCAGTTGCCCGCTGCGCCACGCCCCAATGTGTGTCAACCGCGAGCCCGGGCCCGCATCGGTGAGATCCGTTGCCAATAAGCAACGCATTGTGGCGAAAGTGCAACGGAACTGCGTGGGGTGTCAACGGGGCGTCATGCACTGCGGGCGCTGCGGTAGACCGATACGCCGAGTTCGCGGATCTTCTTGCGAAGCGTGTTCCGGTTGAGGCCGAGGAGATCGGCGGCCTTGATCTGGTTGCCGCGCGTGGCCGTCAGCGCCGCGAGGATCAGCGGATATTCCATCTCCCGCAGGACGCGCTCGTAGAGGCCGGGCGGCGGCAGGCTGTCGCCGAAGCCGGCGAAATAGGCCCGCATGTTTTCCTCCACCGCCTGCGATATGGTCAGCGCCTCGCCGCGCGGCGTCAGCTTCTCTATAGGGCTGTCGGGCGCATCCGACCGGAGTTCCGATTCGATGATCTCGCGGGTGATGACGTCCTGCGGATAGAGCGCCATCAGCCGGCGCATCAGGTTTTCCAGCTCACGGACATTGCCCGGCCAGGCATAGGCCTTCATGGCGTCGAGCGCCTCGGTATCGAAGCGCTTGGCGTCGAGCCCTTCCTTCTCGCCCATCTGCATGAAGTGGCGGACGAGGTCGGCAATGTCTTCCGCGCGGTCGCGCAGCGGCGGCAGGCGCAGCGGCACGACGTTGAGCCGGTAATAGAGGTCCTCCCGGAAGAGGCCCTGGTTGATGAGCTGCTTCAAGTCCTTGTTGGTGGCCGCGACGATGCGGACGTCGGTGCGGATCGGGGTGCGGCCGCCGACGGTCGTGTATTCGCCCTGCTGCAGGACGCGGAGAAGACGGGTCTGTGCGTCCATCGGCATGTCGCCGATCTCGTCGAGGAAGAGCGTGCCGCCTTCGGCCTGCTCGAAGCGTCCGGTGGAGCGGGCCTGGGCACCGGTGAAGGCACCCTTCTCGTGGCCGAAGAGTTCCGATTCGATGAGGTCGCGCGGGATGGCCGCCATGTTGATCGCGACGAAGGGGCCATTGCGGCGCTTGCCGTAGTCGTGAAGCGCGCGGGCGACGAGTTCCTTGCCGGTGCCCGATTCGCCGGTGATCATCAGCGTCAGGTCCGTCTGCATGAGACGGGCGAGAACGCGGTAGATCTCCTGCATGGCGGCGGAGCGGCCGACGAGCGGCATGCCGTCCTGCGTATCGTCCTCGAGACGCGCCGGCTTCTTCTTCGGCTCGGCGAGCGCGCGGCCGATGATGGCGATCAACTCCGTGAGGTCGAAGGGCTTGGGCAGGTAGTCATAGGCCCCCTTCTCGGAGGCCTTGATGGCCGTCATGAACGTGTTCTGCGCGCTCATGACGAGCACCGGGAGGTCGGGCCGCGCCTTCTTGATGCGGGGAAGGAGATCGAAGGCGTTCTCGTCCGGCATGACGACGTCCGTGACCACCAGATCGCCCTCGCCCGCCGAGACCCAGCGCCAGAGGGTCGCCGCATTGGAGGTGATGCGGACATCGTAGCCCGCACGCGTCAGCGCCTGATTGAGAACAGTGCGGATAGCCGCATCGTCGTCGGCGACTAGGATCGTGGCAGTCATTTCGCTTTTCCTGTCGTTTTGTGGGCAGCACCCTGATCCGGCACACTCTCCTCCTTGTGCATCGGCATCAGGACACGGAAGACGGTCCGGCGGTTCTGGCTGTCGCATTCGACGATGCCGCCATGGGCGCCGATAATCTTGGCAACCAGCGCAAGACCCAGGCCGGAGCCGTTGGTCTTGGTGGTGATGAAGGGATCAAAGAGGTTGGGAAGCAGGTCGGCGGGAACGCCGGGCCCGTTGTCGATCACGCAGAATTCCAGCGGCAGCGAGATCTTTTCCCGCGACCCCGCCACCGAAAGCCGGATGCCCGGACGATAGGCCGTGGTCAGCATGATCTCGCCGTCCGGCTGGTCGCCGATCGCCTCGGCGGCGTTCTTCACCAAGTTGAGGAAGACCTGCACCAGCTGGTCGCGGTTGGCGTGGACCGGCGGCAGCGAGGGGTCGTAGTTCTCGGCAAACCTGATGTGACGCCCGAAGCCTGCCTTGGCGATCGCCTTCACGTGGTCGAGCACCGAGTGGATGTTGATCGGCTGGCGGTCGACGGGCCGCTCATCGGAGAAGACCTCCATGCGGTCCACAAGGGAGACGATACGGTCGGTCTCGTCGCAGATCAGCCTCGTCAGCGCCCGGTCGTCGCTCTCCACCGAGGTCTCGAGGAGCTGGGCCGCGCCACGGATGCCTGAAAGCGGGTTCTTGATCTCGTGCGCCAGCATCGAGGCGAGCCCCGTCACCGACCGGGCCGCGGCGCGATGGGTGAGCTGCCGGTCGATCTTGTCGGCCATCGAGCGTTCCTGGAAGACGACGACGACGGAGCCGGGCTCGCTGACGACCGGCGCCACGTAGAGGTCCACCAGCTTGTCCTGGCCGAGGCGGGGCGAGGAAAGGTCGACGCGATACTCGTTGACGGGCGCCTTGCGCTCCCGGACCTGGTCGATCAGCGCCAGAAGCGGGCTCCCGAAGGGTATGAGGGTGGCGATATCGTGACGCGCCAGCTGCGAGGCGCTGGCGCCGAAGAAGGATTCGGCCTCCCAGTTCGCGAATGCGACATGGCCGGCAGGATCGACGAGGATCACCGGGTTCTGGACGGAATTGAGGACGGCCAGCGCCAGGGCATTGTCCCCCGACGCGCTCTTGTGCGTACTCATGCGGCCTCCCTCTCAGCCGGCCCTGCCGCAACGCGCAGCGCCTGCATCATTTTCTGCATGACATCCTCTGGATCGGTGGATCGGAAGATCGCGGCCTTTTCCTCGACCGGGAGCGATGGCGCCAACCGGTCGAGATACCAGCCGAGATGCTTGCGGGCGTGCCGCAGACCCGGCTCGCGACCGTAGAATCCGAGCATTGCCTCATAGTGTTCCGCGACGATCTCCATCTGCTCCCGCCGCGACGGAACCGGATGGCCAGCGAGCGCGCCCGCATGCCAGGGCCGTCCCTGCGCGCCCCGCCCGATCATGACGGCGTCGGCGCCGGACAGTTCGAGGATGCGGTCGGCATCCTCGGTGGACTGGACGTCGCCATTGGCGATCAGCGGTATGGAAATCGCCTCGCGGACGGCGCGAATGGCCTTCCAATCCGCCCTGCCCTCGTAGAACTGCATGCGGGTGCGGCCGTGGATCGTCACCAGGGTGACGCCGGCCTGCTCTGCCTGCCGGGCAATCTGCGGCGCGTTGATGGAGTTCTCGTCCCAGCCGAGCCGCATCTTCAGGGTGACCGGCACATCCACCGCCCCGACCGTCGCCTCGATGAGCGAAAGCGCCAGTTCGGGATCGCGCATCAGAGCGGAGCCGGAATAGCCGCCGGTGACCTTCTTGGCGGGACAACCCATGTTGATGTCGATGATGTCTGCGCCGTTGGCGGCGGCAATGCGGGCGGCCTCAGCCATCCACCGGGGCTCGCGCCCGGCGAGCTGGACCATGTGCGGCCCGAGCCCGGACTTCTTCAGTCGCGCCCAGGATTCTCCTCGCGACATGACGAGTTCTCGGCTGGCGATCATCTCGGTGACGACAAGGCCTGCGCCCCAGCGCCAGGCTATTTCGCGGAACGGCAGATCCGTCACCCCGGACATCGGCGCCAGGACGACGCGATTCCTGATCGCGACCGTTCCGATGCTGAAGGGTGAGGCTAGATGCGAAATAGGCAAATGGTAATCTTTCGGGCACGCGAGAGCTGTGCCCTATTTTTAGCCATTCTATCTGCGGTCCACAAGGGCAATCATGCGGAAAGAAGATGAGGCGCGTCGCGGCTGGCAAAACGCCTTGTGAGTCTATAGTCATCGAGTGTCAACCGAATGTGTCAGCATAGCGTGAGCCGCACCCAACATGAATATCGGGATCGTCATCGTCGCAGCCGGGCGCGGGGAACGCGCGGGAACGGCAGAGGGACCGAAGCAGTACCGGAAGATCGGCGGCCGCGCGGTCATCGCGCATACGCTTGAGGCCTTTCTCGGCTGGCCGAAATCCGGGCCGATCGTCGTCGTGAT
>JAEZHO010000147.1 GCA_023416545.1 Pseudomonadota bacterium | reverse complement strand
AGGCGAGCGGCCATGAGAAACGCATCCCCATGCTGCTGGAGGCGCTTGCCGAGCAGCTGGAAAGCCCCGGCGAACTCGCGCTCCTCTCCGAGCGGGCCGAGCGCAGGAAGGACCACAGCCTCGCGCTCCAGATCGGCAAGTCGGCCTTCTACAAGGGCCGGGACGTGGCCGCACTCGCCTTCCCGATGGGAGCCATCCCTGCGGGCGCCAACATTGCCGGCTCCGGCAAGGCGCTCGCCTATTCCATCGCCCGGCAGGAAAGCGCCTTTAATCCGGCGGCCGTCTCGCCCGCCAATGCCCGCGGCCTGCTGCAGCTCCTGCCGAGCACCGCCAAGGCGGTCGCGAAACGGCACGGACTCTCCTACGCGGCGGAAAGGCTGACGAGCGACCCCGGCTACAACGCCACGCTCGGCGCGCACTATCTCGGTGATCAGATCGAATCCTTCGGCGGCTCCTATATCCTCACCTTCATCGCCTACAATGCGGGCCCGCGACGGGTGAGCGAATGGATCGCCCGCTACGGCGACCCGCGGGGAAGGCCGATCGACGAGGTGATCGACTGGATCGAGCGGATACCCTTCCCCGAGACCCGCAACTACGTGCAGCGGATCATGGAAAACTACCAGGTCTACAAGGCAAGGCTCGGCCAGAGTGCCGATATCGTCGCAGACCTGCGCTACGGCCGGGTCACCGAGCCTCCCGCGCCGCAGCGTCCCGGCGTGAACCTCGCCGAAAACTGATCCTCCCGCCGCAGGACAACGCCCATCCCGGCAACGAAAAAGCCCGGCTTCCGCCGGGCTCCTTCAAGCACGTAACCTGATCGACGAGGATCAGAAGTCGCGCTGCAGACGGACGAGGCCGCCCCAGTTTTCAGACGAGTCGTCGTAGGCAACCGAAACCTTCGATGCCAGGCCTTCGACGATCGTGTAGTTGACCGTACCGCCGGCCTTCCAGTAGTCGTCGCCGCCGAAATCGCCTTCAGCGTCGTAGCTCGAACCCCAGAAGTACTGGAATTCCGGAATGATCTGAAGCTTCTCGGTTGCATTCCAGGCATAGGCGGCAGCAACGGTCCACTCAGCGGAGCTGAAGTAGATATTGTAGCCCGAGGAGTAGATACCTGCGAGGTAGAAGGTGCCGGGGCCGACGTCAGCCGAAGCGATCGCGCGGACGGCGCCGTCTTCGTTGCCGAAGTCGTACGAACCGAGGACTTCCAGTGCGGCCGGGCCGATCGAAACCTGAACGACACCCTCGAGGCCGAGGTTCTGGCCGCCGCCGACGATGGCGTCGCCATCAGCGTCAAGGCCAACCAGTTCGTCGTTGGTCAGTTCGTCCAGCTGGATGCCGGCCGTGAAGGCGTCACCCGTGTAGATGTAGGCGATCGAGGTCAGGCGGTTGGAACCGAGATCGTCCAGTTCGCCCGGCAGATCGTTGGCATCCCACCAGTTGAGGTAGGTACCGGCCTTGAAGCCGCCGAGCTGCAGGTAGACTTCGTCGAAGTAGAAGTCGACTTCGCTGGAGTCGAGTTCACGGGAAGCGTCGCCGTGAATGGCGATGAAGCCGGTCAGCTCACCGAGCTCGGTGTCGCTCTTGGAGGTGACGGCAAGACGGCCGCGCGTCCACGCATCCCAGTCATCATCGCCGAAGATGTTTTCGCCGAAGTCAACCTGGAAACGGATGTAACCCCCAACCTTGAGGCAGGTTTCGGTGCCCGGGATGTAGAAGTAGCCGGTGCCGAATGCGTCGCAGACGCGAACGTATTCCATGGGCTCGGGCTCGGCAGCGATGATTGCATCGGCAGCCTGTGCGCCAGAGACTGCTGCGAGAGCAGCAGCGGAGCCGAGAAGAAGGCCCTTGATGTTCATATTAGTGCTCCAGTCAGAATTGAGTACGGCATCCGCATGCACCGCGGAACGAAAAACAGCCGCCAATGGCGACCTGCTTCCCTGGAATTACCCCCAACCGGATGACCTTCTTTGGGTCGTCTCGTTATGCGAAAAAGCTCCCCCGGAGAACCGGGGGAGCCTTAGCGATATTAGAACGAACGCTGCAGGCGAACGAAGCCGTTCCAGAAGTCGTCGCCGCTGGTGTTGCCGCGAACGTTTTCGTCGTTCCAGTTAGCCGTAACCTTCATGGACATGCCGGTGGTGATGGCGTAGTCCACGGTCACGCCGGCGCGCCATGCGTCGTCGCCGTCGAAGCCGCCGTCAGCATCGAGACCGGTGTTCGAGAAGTACTGAACGCCGGGGGTGATGGTGAAGCGATCGGTTGCTGCGAAGGCGTACGAACCAGCGATGGTCCATTCCGAAGCGTTGTAGTAGGTGTTGTAGCCGGAAGCCCAGATACCAGCCAGCTGCAGGACGCCGGGGCCAACTTCAGCCGAAACGAGGGCACGGATAGCGCCTTCTTCGTTGCCGAAGTCGTACGAACCGAGAACGTCGAGAGCAGCAGCGCCGAGCGAAACCGTTACGATACCTTCGAGACCGAGGTTCTGACCACCGCCGAGCGTGACGGAGTCGGTAGCCGAGATAGCGGTTGCTTCATCGTTGGTCAGCTCGTCGAGCTGGATACCAGCGGTGAAGGCGTCGCCGGTGTAGATGTAGGCGATCGAGGTGTAACGGGTGCTGGCCGAGAGAACGTCGGTTTCGCCGTTGATGCCCTTATCCCACCAGTTGAGGTAGGTACCGGCCTTGAAGCCGCCGAGCTGCAGGTAGACTTCGTCGAAGTAGAAGTCGACGGAGCTGGAGTCGAGGCGCTCGGAAGCGTCGCCATGAATGGCGATGAAGCCGGTCAGTTCGCCGAGCTCGGTGTCGCTCTTGGAAACAACTTCGAGACGACCACGCGTCCAGGCATCCCACTCGTCGCCGCCAACGAAGTCGTAGCCGCGGTCATCGAAGTCAACCTGGAAACGAACGTAGCCGCCGATCTTCAGGCAGGTTTCGGTGCCCGGGATGTAGAAGTAGCCGGTGCCGAATGCGTCGCAAACGCGAACGTATTCCATGGGCTCGGGCTCGGCAGCGATGATAGCATCGGCAGCCTGTGCGCCGGAGACTGCTGCGAGGGCAGCAGCGGAGCCGAGAAGAAGGCTCTTGATGTTCATTTTTGACCTCCAGTCAAAGTTTCGTATGGGTCTGGGTTTTTTTGCTGAAGGACAGCGTTCCCTGCCCCATCCCCGTCGATTTCCAGAAGACGGACGATCCACCGCCTCGCTTCCGAGAGTGAAAATACAAGAGGTGGTCCGCCATGCAATCCGGAAACTGGGCCATTCCACGTTACCGCGTCCGCTTACGGCAGCCCTGTTGCGGAAAGGACACAAATGTGGCGAAGACCCCGCCGAAAGGTTAAGGCTCTCTTAAGAAACCGCTTATGCGGCAGGCACTTACGGCTGAAACACGGGACCGGTCAGCGCGGAATCCCGGCTTTTTCCGCCCGATTCGTGCCATAAACGGGCAGTCAGCCACCGGCGACCGGCGTCGGCGCAAGGGTCAGGTCCCCGCTTTCGGGTCCCGAGTCGTCCCGGCCTCCCGATTCGCTTCCCCCGTGATTCTTCCAGAGGTTCCCCTGCGTTCCGCGTGCGCTGGAACAAGGAGCGCCGGCGCGGCGTTTTCCGGATTGAAGATGGAAAGGACCGACAATGTCCAACGCGACCAATCACGGCACCGGCAACGAGCACTTCAATTCCGGCACAAGTTCCACCAGCTTCGGCCTCTCGGCGGAAAGCCAGGCGCAGATCGCTGATGCCGCGACGACCGCGGGCGCGACCGTCGGCGGCGAGGCACTCAATATATACCGACTCGTGCCGGTCGCCCCGCCCGAGGACGCGCGCTGGCACAATGCGCCGGAGAGGCGGGAGGTGACGGTTGCGGCGCGGACTGCCGGCGATGCGCGGATCGTCGCGGCCGGGAGCGAGCTGGACTACATGGAAGTGGACGCGGCGCCGGGCGAGGACGTAACGACACGGCATGCCAGCCTCTTCCGCGACGAAAAGGCCTACACGGTCGTCGAGGTGGAGCGCGGCCGCGCCGACCTCAAGCGGGGATTGATCGAAGGCGACGTCCGGGTGGACACGATCACGCCCCTCCAGACGTGAACGGGAGTTCTCGGTCCGGACAGCCTAGCATGGCGTTTCATCGGGCATCATCGTTCCCTGGTTCAGTGGGACCTGCGAGTTCGAGCCTGTCCGGACTTCATCACTATCCTTGCAATGGCAGGATCTCGCACCCATCTGCGGGGTGCCATCCATTCATACGATAATATCCGCGCGTAGCTTCGGCGCCGTACGGATCGGCGTTGCGTAGCGGCGCCGGAATTCTCCCTGAAGAACAAGAACAAGGAGACGCATCATGGAAACCGCGAAGACACTCAATGAGATGACCGCGCGCGAGCGCCTCGACTTGATCGAAACCGTCGCCGGGGCGCTGGAATACAAGGCAGAGGCCGCACTCGACACAGGCTGTCAGCGCGATGCGGCAAACAATTTCAGCCTTGCGGCCGCCATCCGCGGCCTCGCGAGCCTCGACGAAAGGGGCGACATGGCCTCCGCCGAACTGCTGCTGCAGCTCGGCATCAACTATTGCGTCGCCAGCGAACCTTCCCCGCCGGCGCAGGTGCTTCACTAGAAGGACCGGTGGCGGGAACTGGCATGGAGGCGCGGAGGCGCGGAAGCGCGCTACCCTTTGGGACGCAAAGCGGCCTGACGATGAATCGCTCTCTTCTACTGCAGACCTGCGGCGGACCTGGATCACGGAACAAAGACCATGGCTGAACCACGCTCGCCCCGCCTTGCGGTTCTCATCGACGCCGACAACGC
>JAEZHO010000131.1 GCA_023416545.1 Pseudomonadota bacterium | reverse complement strand
GCGGACTACGTTCCGAAGCCGGCCGGCGAAACCTACGACAAGTTCGCCCATCTCCACCGTGTCGATACGCGACATGCCGCCATGTTCGAGGACCTGCCGCGCAACTTGAAGGCGCCCAAGGCGCTCGGCATGCGCACCATCCTGCTGACGCCGCGCAACCTCGACGAGGTCCTGATCGAGCGCTGGGAAGTGCTGTCGGAGGAGGATGACCACATCGACTACCTCACCGACGACCTCCAGGCCTTCCTCTGCGCGATAGCCGCAGGTTGAGACCTTACCGAAATGTCATCCAGATTACGGATGTTTAAGTAGGCCTTCCGCCGGGCGGACCCTAGTTTGGGGTCATAGCGCAACCGAGGAAGGAGCCTCTTCATGAATACCCGCAAGATCGTACTGGCATCGCTCGCCGCCGCTCTCATTGCCGGCGTCGCCGCGCCGAGCTTCGCCGGCCCAGGGCGCGATGGTCCGGGGCGGCATGCCGGCAGGACAGGCGCAATGCAGGAACTGATGTTCGTGCGCCTGCTCAAGACTGCCGATGCCGACAAGGACGCGAAGATCACCAGGGAAGAGCTTGCACAGCGTCAGGACGCCCTCTTTGCCGAGATCGATGCCGACAAGGACGGCAACCTGATCCCCGGTGAACTGCGGACTTATCGCAAGGCCAAGATGGAGGAGTTCCGCAAGGCAAGGACAGAGCAGCGTGAAGAGCGCCGCCAGGAAACGGCCGAGAACGGGCAGGACGGCGACCGTAGTGACCGCGGCGAGCGCCGGGCGGACCGCGACGGTCGCGGTGACGGCGAGCGCCGGGGCATGCACCATGGTCGGAAGCTAGGCCATATGGGCGGCTTCCATCTCGTCCGTCAGGCCGACACGGATGAGAACGGCCAGTTCAGCAAGGCGGAAATCACCGCCGCCGCGGACAAGCTGTTCGCCCGCATGGACCGCAACGGCGACGGCGTGATCTCGATCGACGACATGCCGAACCGTCCCTTCTGACCGTCCGGCTGAGACCCGAGCGTCGCGAAGCCCGCCCCTCCATCAGGGGCGGGTTTTCGTTTTCTAGTGCTCGTAATAGTCGCCGATGATCTTCCAGGCCTCGTCCGCCGTCTCGACGAAGCTGATCAGTTCGATGTCCTCCGGTGCGATCGTGCCGAAATCCGCGAGCGCCTGCCAGTTGACGATCCGGTGCCAGAATTCGCTGCCAAAGAGGATGAACGGTATCTTCGCCATTCGACCTGTCTGGATAAGCGTCAGGGCCTCGAACATCTCGTCCATCGTGCCGAAGCCGCCGGGGAAGATGACGATCGCCTTGGCGCGCATCATCAGGTGCATCTTGCGGATCGCGAAATAATGGAAGTTGAGGCTGAGTTCCGGCGTGACATAGGGATTAGGGGCCTGCTCGTGGGGCAGGACGATGTTGAAGCCGACGGTCGGGGCGCCGGCTTCCGAGGCCCCGCGATTGCCCGCTTCCATGACGCCCGGGCCGCCGCCCGTCACCACCACATACTCCTGGTGATCGTATCGCTTTCCGTGCAGCGCGCAGAGATTGGCGAACTTGCGGGCTTCCTCGTAATAGACGGATGCCTCTTCCAGGTTCTTCCGCTGGGTCTCGTTCCTGGCGGCCCATGCCGCCTGGCCGGGAGCCGGGATGCGCGCGCCGCCGAACAGCACGACCGTCGACTTGATGCCCTGTTCGGTGAGGATCGTTTCCGCCTTCAGCAGTTCCAGTTGCAGGCGGACCGGCCGCAGGTCTTCCCGCATCATGAAGTCGTCATCGACATAGGCGAGACGGTAGGAGGGCGACATAGACTGCGGCGTCTGCGGCACGCTGGCAGCACGCTCCCTGTCGGTCACACTATCCTTCAGCGGATCCCATATGCCGTCCTTGCGCCGCGGGCCATCCTTTTTCACCTTCGCCATGTCATGCCTTTCAAGTCCGGCGCGAGGCGCCAATTCACGTTGACGGTGAGATGGTGGTCGCTTAGATCAATTACCATCATCTGGCCAGCCGCCAGACCATCCCGACCATCCTAATGACTCCACGTTAAGGACTTCCCATGAGCAGCACGGATCTCGCCTCCCTGGAAAACACGATCGAGACCGCCTTCGAACAAAGAGACGGGGTATCTGTTTCCACGAAAGGTGAAATCCGTGATGCCGTCGATACCGCCCTCAACCTTCTGGATTCCGGCAAGGCCCGCGTTGCCGAACGCCAGTCCGACGGCTCATGGAAGGTCAATCAGTGGCTGAAGAAGGCCGTCCTCCTGTCCTTCCGCCTCAATGACATGGAAGTGGTCAAGGGCGGACCGGGCCAATCCACGTGGTGGGACAAGGTGCCCTCCAAGTTCGGGGGCTGGGGCGAGAGCGAATTCCGCGCCGCCGGTTTCCGCGCGGTTCCGAATGCCGTTGTGCGCCGTTCCGCCTTCGTCGCCTCGAACGTCGTGCTGATGCCCTCCTTCGTGAACCTCGGCGCCTATGTGGGCGAAGGCACGATGGTCGACACCTGGGCAACCGTCGGATCCTGCGCCCAGATCGGCAAGAACGTTCACCTTTCGGGCGGCGTCGGCATCGGCGGCGTGCTGGAGCCCATGCAGGCCGGCCCGACGATCATCGAGGACAACTGCTTCATCGGCGCCCGTTCGGAAGTCGTCGAAGGCTGCATCGTCCGCGAAGGCTCGGTGCTCGGCATGGGCGTCTTCATCGGCAAGTCCACGAAGATCGTCGACCGCGCCACGGGCGAGATCACCTATGGCGAAGTGCCCCCCTATTCCGTCGTGGTCGCAGGCACGATGCCGGGCAAGCCCTTGCCAAACGGCGAGCAGGGACCGAGTCTCTACTGCGCCGTCATCGTGAAGCGCGTCGACGAGAAGACCCGCTCCAAGACCGGCATCAACGAATTGCTGCGAGACTGAGATCGCCATGTCCGCCACCGATCCCGTAGAAAACCTGAAGGCGCTGATCCGCTGCCCCTCGGTGACGCCTGAAGAAGGCGGTGCCCTGACGGCGCTGGAGACCATGCTGTCGCCGCTCGGTTTCCGGGTCGAGCGGATTATCGCAAGCACGCCGGGCACGCCCGACGTCGAAAACCTGTACGCCCGGATCGGCACCGACGGACCGCACCTGATGTTTGCCGGGCATACGGATGTCGTCCCGCCCGGCAACGAGTCCGACTGGTCGCATCCGCCTTTTGCGGCGGAGATCGCCGACGGGATGCTCTACGGTCGCGGCGCGGTGGACATGAAGGGCGGGATCGCCTGCTTCGTGGCCGCCGTGGCCCGACATATCGGGAAGTACGGCGCACCCAAGGGATCGATCTCCTTCCTGATTACGGGCGACGAGGAAGGTCCCTCCGTCAACGGCACCGACAAGCTTCTGCGGTGGGCGGCGGGCAAGGGCGAGAAATGGGACGCCTGCCTCGTCGGCGAGCCGACCAATCCCGACACCCTGGGCGACATGATCAAGATCGGCCGGCGGGGGTCTCTCTCGGGCCGCATCACGGTACAGGGCGTGCAGGGCCATTCCGCCTATCCGCATCTTGCCGACAACCCGATCCGCGGCCTGCTGCAGCTCACGCACGCGCTGATGGACGAGCCGTTCGATCACGGAACGACGGATTTTCCGCCGTCCAATCTCGAGGTCACCACGATCGACACCGGCAATCCGGCCGTCAACGTCATCCCGGCCAAGGCAACGGCTTCCTTCAACATCCGCTTCAACGATACCTGGACCGCCGAGAGCCTCCAGACGGAGATCATCCGCAGGCTCGAAGCGGCGGCGACGGCAGGCGGACTTCGGCCGGGGCGCGACCCGGTGCGCTACGAGATCGCCTGGAGCGAGCGCCCGAGCCATGTCTTCCTGACGCGAAACGAGGCGCTGATCGAATCGCTTTCCGGGGCGGTGCAGGAAATCACCGGACGCAGACCGGCGCTTTCCACCACCGGCGGAACTTCCGACGCCCGCTTCATCAAGGATTATTGCCCGGTTGTGGAATTCGGCCTCGTCGGGCAGACCATGCACATGGTCGACGAGCGCGTGTCCGTCGCCGACCTGGAGACGCTCACCGAAATCTACGGCCGCTTCGTTGCCAACTGGTTCGAGCATGCCCGGAGCGCTTGAGGTCAGGTTCTACCTCGGTGGTCTCTGGCAGGTCGTTCGCGGCGACGCCGCCGGCCTGCGCCGTCTCGACATTTCCGACCGCGGCCTCGCCCGCTCCTTCTGGGCGATCGTCTGGTGCCTGCCGGCCATGGCCATATCATGGTTCTGGTGGCGCGCCCTCTACCTGCGCGGCCTACCGAGCGACACGGAAGTCGGCGGGATGTTCTTCTTCCGGCTCGCCATGCTGGAACTGGTCAACTGGCTCGTGCCGCTGGTGCTGATCGGGCTGATGGCCTGGGCGCTCGGGCTTGGCCGGAAGTACTATGCGATGGTCGTGGCCGTGAACTGGCTTTCGGTCCCCTTCGCCTACGCCTACGCCGTGCTCAGCCTTCTGCTTTTGCTGGCGCCGGGGCTTACGGGCCTTTTGTCGCTCGTCTGGCTGGCCCTGTTGATCTCGCTGATATTCTCGATCGCCCGCGTCTTCCGGACGATCTGCGGTCCCAGCCCGCTGATGGTGTCCACGCTGACCATGGTACTGATCGTCCCGACCATGCTGCTCTCGGACACGCTGGAGCGGTTCCTCGGCATCTATCCCGGCTGATATCAGGCCTCGTCGCCGGGATAATCGACCTTCATAAAATAGAGCCCCTCGGGCGGCGCCACCGGCCCGCATTCCTTGCGGTCCCTCGCCTCGAGTGCGGCGCGCACATCCTCGGGCGACATCTTCCCCTCGCCGGCCAGCTTCAGCGTGCCCGCAAAGGAGCGTATCTGGTTGTGCAGGAAACTCTGCGCGGAGGCGCGGATCTCGATGAGTTCCCCATCCCGCGTCACGTCCAGCCGATCGAGGGTCCGCATCGGACTGGTCGCCTGACAGTGCGCGGAACGGAAGGTGGTGAAGTCGTGGTGTCCGACCAGCATCTGGGCGGCCGCATGCATGGCTTCGTGATCCAGTTGCTTCGGCACCCACCAGGCCCGGTTTGCCTCGAGGGCCAGCGGTGCCGGGCGGTTGACGATGCGGTAGAGGTAGT
>JAEZHO010000041.1 GCA_023416545.1 Pseudomonadota bacterium | reverse complement strand
CCGAAACGGCCCGTGCCGCCTCTGCGATCATCCCGTCCAGTTCCGCCAGCGCGTCCTGGAGTGCTTCCAGTTCGTTGCGGTCGCGATCCGCCCTGCCCATTCCGTCCACCGCCAGTCTATAAAAAAGGCCACCACGGACTTATACCATGGTGGCCCGATGTAAAGCGGCGGCTCGGGTCAGAGGCCGAGTTCGGTCAGTGCCGCGTCGACCCGCTCGCGCGCCTTCTTCGGCAGCTTGCCGGTCTTCACGGCATCGAGGTTCGCGGGCGTGCCCTCGCCGACGACGACCACGGCGACCATGCCCATGCCGAGATGCGGCGTGCACTTGACGACATAGGCGCCTTCCTTGTCGAGCGTGACGGTGAATTCCTGGTTCATCTTGCCCTTGAACACCTCTGCGCCTTCCGGAACCATGCCCTTCATGGCGGCGGCGTCATGGCCCTTGTCGGTCGGCACGAAGCGGATCGTGTCTCCCGGCGCGGCCTTGATGGCGGCCGGTTCGAATACCATTGCCTGACCATCGGTGCCCTTGTTGAGCATCTTCACTTCGATCTCTGCGCCGAATGCCGGGAAGGTGAACACGGCGAGGCCGGCGGCCAGAGCGAAGGCGGTCTTTGCGGTCTTGAACATTTCAATCTCCTGATGCGAGCCATGGGAGGCACGGGAGACGTCATAGGGCGATCCGGCACCGCTATCTTTGACGAAGATCAAGCCGCATTGTCGCAGCGGATCTTGTCCTCCCAGTGCCGCCGGCAGAAGGAGACGTATTTCTCGTTGCCGCCGACATCCACCTGGGCGCCCTCGCGCACCACCTGCCCGTCGGCGTCGAGCCGCGCCACCATCGTCGCCTTGCGACCGCAGAAGCAGATCGTGCGAACCTCGCGCAGCTCGTCGGCGATCGCCAGCAGCTCCTGCGATCCCGGAAAGAGCTTGCCCTGGAAATCCGTCCGCAAGCCGTAGGCCATCACCGGAATGCCCAGCCGGTCGCAGACCCGCGCCAGCTGCCAGACCTGTTCGGGCGCCAGGAACTGCGCCTCGTCGATGAAGACGCAGGCAACCGCCTCCTCGCCGTGCATCCGGCCGACCAGCCCGAAAAGATCGTCCGCACCGTTGAAGGGAATGGCGTCGGCCCCGAGCCCGATGCGGGAGGCGACGCGCCCCACCCCGGCCCGGCTGTCCAGCGCGGCGGTGAGGATCAGCGTGCGCATGCCCCGCTCCTGGTAGTTGTAGGAGGCCTGCAGGAGCAGCGTGGACTTGCCGGCGTTCATCGACGCATAGTGAAAGTAGAGCTTTGCCATGCCCGCCCTTCTCCTCCTCATCGGCTTCCGGGAAAAGTCCACAGAATGCTGAAACCACAGAAAACAGCAGGGATCGGGGCGCCTTGATGCGGGTGATCGCGCCGAACTGGCCCTCCGGACCGGCGCGCCAGCTTGCCTCGACTTCGCATATATTGATAAATGACCGGCAACAACGACAGGGAGCGCCAACCATGAACCATCCGATGAAGATCCTGCTTGCCGGAACCGTGTCACTGCTGGCCCTTGGCGGCGCCGCCCAGGCGGCGGAACCGGAATCCTGCGCGACCGTCCGCTTCTCCGACGTCGGCTGGACCGACATCACGGCGACGACGGCCACGGCGGCAGTCCTGCTCGAGGCGCTCGGATACGATGCCGACATCAAGGTCCTGTCGGTTCCGGTCACCTACAGCTCGCTGAAGAACAAGGATATCGACATCTATCTCGGCAACTGGATGCCGACCCAGGAAGCCGACGTGCGGCCCTATATCGACGACAAGTCGGTGGAATCCTTCGGTCCGAACCTCACGGGCGCCAAGTACACGCTTGCCACCAATGCCAAGGGCGCCGAGCTCGGCATCAAGGACTTCAAGGATATCGCCACCCACAAGGATGCGCTCGGCGGCAAGATCTACGGCATCGAGCCCGGCAATGACGGCAACCGCCTCATCCTCGACATGGTCGAGAACGGCAAGTTCGACCTGAAGGGCTTCGAGGTCGTCGAATCCTCCGAACAGGGCATGCTGGCGCAGGTGGCGCGCGCCGAAAAGGCCGGCGAGCCGGTGGTCTTCCTCGGCTGGGAGCCGCACCCGATGAACGCCAATTTCGCCCTCACCTACCTGTCGGGCGGCGACGACGTCTTCGGGCCGAACTTCGGCGGCGCCGAGGTCTACACCAATATCCGCGCCGGCTATACCGAGGAATGCCCCAATGTCGGCACCTTCATCAAGAACCTGAAGTTCTCGCTGCCGATGGAAAACGAGATCATGGGCTCCATCCTCAACGACGGCGACGATCCGGAGGACGCGGCCACCAAGTGGCTCAAGGCCAATGGTGCCGCGGTCGAGCCCTGGCTTGCCGGCGTCACGACCCGCGACGGCGGCGACGCCCTGGCTGCCGTGAAGGACAAGCTCGGCCTCTGAAACCGTTTTCGGGTCGCTCCGGCGGCCCGTTTTCCTTTCTCGCGCAACACTTACGGAAAGAGGCAAGCATCGCGTGACCTGGCTTCCCGAATGGCTCGCGGACGACGACGGTCAGTTGCGGCTTGGCGCCTGGGCGAAACAGTTCGTCGACTGGCTCACCGACAATGGCGCATGGTTCTTCGACTGGCTTTCGTCCGTCCTCGCCAGCGCCATCGACGGGCTGCTCTTCGTGCTCCAGTCCCCCCATCCGCTGGTGATCGTTGCGGTGATGACAGGGCTCTCCTGGTGGTTCCGGCGCTCGATCGGTGTCGCCCTCTTCACCGCCCTCGGCCTGCTGCTCATCATCAACCAGGGCTACTGGAAGGAGACCACCGAGACGCTGGCTCTGGTCGTCGCCGCGACCACGGTCAGCATGCTGGTCGGCGTGCCGCTCGGCATCGCGGCCGCCCGCCGTGAGTGGATCTACCAGGCCATGCGCCCGGTCCTCGACCTGATGCAGACGATCCCGACCTTCGTCTACCTGATCCCGGCGCTCATCCTCTTCGGGCTCGGCATGGTGCCCGGCCTCATCGCGACGGTGATCTTCGCGATCCCCGCCCCCATCCGCCTGACGCGGCTCGGCATCGTCTCGACGCCCGCGGCCCTTACCGAAGCAGCGGTGGCCTTCGGCGCCACCCCCGGCCAGGTGCTGCGCAAGGTGGAACTGCCCTATGCCATGCCGCAGATCATGGCCGGCCTCACGCAGACCATCATGCTGTCGCTCTCCATGGTGGTGATCGCCGCCCTCGTGGGCGCGAACGGCCTCGGCGTTCCCGTCGTGCGTGCCCTCAATACCGTCAACATCGCCCGCGGCTTCGAGGCGGGCCTCTGCATCGTCATCCTGGCGATCATCCTCGACCGGATGTTCCGTCCCGCTTCGGGAGACGCCACGTGAGCGAAGCCGTCGTCTTCCGCAATATCGACATCGTCTTCGGTGAAAAGCCGCGGAGCGTCCTCCACCTGCTCGACCAGGGCAAGAGCCGCGACGAGATCAGCGAGAGCACGGGCATCGTCGTCGGCGTGGCGGATGCCTCGCTGTCGGTGAAGGAGGGCGAGATCCTCGTCCTCATGGGCCTTTCCGGCTCGGGCAAGTCCACCCTCCTGCGCGCCGTCAACGGGCTTGCCCCCGTGGCCCGCGGCGAGGTGCATGTCATGTCCGCCGAAGGGCCGATCGCCCCCTACAAGGCGAATGCCAGGACGCTCCGGAGGCTCCGGACCCATACCGTCTCGATGGTCTTCCAGCAATTCGGCCTCCTGCCCTGGCGCACGGTCGAGGAGAATGTCGGCTTCGGGCTGGAGCTGGCCGGCGTCCCTGAGGCCGAACGCCGCCGGCGCGTCGCCGAACAGCTCGAACTGGTCAACCTCAACCAGTGGGCCGACCGAAGGGTCGCCGAGCTTTCCGGCGGCATGCAGCAGCGCGTCGGCCTCGCTCGCGCCTTTGCCACCGGCGCACCGATCCTGCTGATGGACGAGCCCTTCTCCGCCCTCGACCCCTTGATCCGCACCCGCCTGCAGGACGAGCTTCTGGAGTTCCAGCGGCGGCTGAAGAAGACGATCCTCTTCGTCAGCCACGACCTCGACGAGGCGTTCCGTATCGGCAACCGCATCGCCATCATGGATGGCGGCCGCATCATCCAGTGCGGCACGCCGCAGGAGATCGTCCGCGATCCCGCCAACCGCTACGTCGCCGACTTCGTCCAGAACATGAACCCGATCGCCATGCTCTCGGCCGGCGACGTGATGCGACCGGGGGTGACCCGCGACCGGTCCGGCAACGGCGTGACCGCCACCGCCACGCGCGACACCCCGCTCGTGGATATCCTCGATGCGCTTGCCCGCCAGCCGGGCACGATCGGCGTCATCGAGAACGGGGCGGTGATCGGCACCATCTCCACCGACGACGTCATACACGGCCTGACCCGGCACCGGGACAGGGACCGGGACAGGAATCGCGATCCGCTCGGGAACGGAGTGCCATGACGGACAAGGCCGACAAGCCGGCGGTGCTACGCGAGACGGACGACGAGGCACGCCGCCTCGCCCGCACCCTCGTTCGCGGCGCCCGCCACATGGCGCTCGCGGTCATCGATCCGCAAACCGGCTTCCCTTCCGCCAGCCGGGCGCTGGCCGCAACCGATCTGGACGGAACGCCGGTCATCCTCGCCTCGGCACTCTCGGCCCATACCAAGGGCCTCCTTGCGGACGACCGCTGCTCGCTGCTTGCGGGAGAGCCCGGCAAGGGCGACCCGCTGGCCCATCCGCGCATCACGCTCCAGTGCCGTGCCGTGTCCGTCCCACGCGGCGACGAGGTCCACGAACGCCTGCGTGAACGCTTCCTCGACCGCCATCCCAAGGCCTCCCTCTATATCGACTTCACCGATTTCCGGTTCTTCCGGCTGGAGCCGCAGACGGCTTCGCTGAACGGCGGCTTCGGCCGGGCCTATGCCCTTCCCGGCGGCGATCTCGTCACCGCCGGCCCGATCGACGCCCCCGCCTGGCGCGCTCTGCAGGCAGAACTGCGCGATCTTCCGGAAATTGCCGCAAAGGTTGCAGAACGCATTTCTGCGCCAAAATCGGCCAAATGGCGCTTTGCCGGGGCCGACCCCGCCGGTTTCGACCTCGTCTCGGGCGACTTTCAGGTCAGATACGAGTTCCAGTCGCCGATTTCCTCGCCGGAAGCCGCGTTTACAACGATTTCAACAATTGCAGAATCCGGGCCGCGAGGGGGTTCCCGACCCGAAATTTAGGGATATACAAGGTTCGTTTTGGATTGTTATTCTTTGGCTTTCCATTTCAGGGGCATTTTTGAAGCGTTCCCGCTTCGAGGGGGAAATAAAGACTTATGGATACTCTACCACTTTCCGAGCATTCGCTTGCCGCGGCCGGTTTGCTTTCTGCCATGGCAAACCCGAAGCGCCTTCTGATCCTTTGCTGTTTGGTAAAGGGAGAAGTCGCGGTCGGCGCACTTGCGGTTCGCGTCGGACTGAGCCAGTCGGCTCTCTCGCAACACCTGTCTAAGCTGCGTGCGCAGAAGCTCGTCAAGACGCGCCGCGACGCCCAGACGATCTACTATTCCTGCTCTTCTCCGGCAGTACTGACGATCCTCGAATCCCTCGACCAGATCTACTGTCAGCCGGTTCAGGCGAAATTCGCCGCGGCCTGATGACAGCGCTGACATGGGGAAATTGCGGCGCTGGGGGTGCTGCGGTTTCCCCGTCGTCGGCCAACCGTCCCGCCACGGCGCACGGCTGCGCTTGACGACACAAGGGCCCCTGATAGTTTGACCGTGTAGTCAAAAAAAGCCGGCCTCGGCCGGACGGGGAGCATCTCATGTCCAACCGCCTCAACACCACGCCCAACGACCTTCGGGCGTTCTGGATGCCGTTTACGGCCAACCGCCAGTTCAAGAAGGAACCGCGCCTCTTCGTCGGTGCAAAGGATATGCACTATACGACGCATGACGGCCGCCAGGTCCTCGACGCGACCGCCGGCCTCTGGTGCGTGAATGCCGGCCACTGCCGGCCGAAAATCACCGAGGCGATCCGCGAACAGGCAGGCGAACTGGATTACGCTCCCGCCTTCCAGCTCGGCCATCCGAAGGCGTTCGAACTCGCCAACCGCCTCGTCGACATCGCCCCGGAAGGCCTTGACCACGTCCTCTATACCAATTCCGGCTCGGAATCGGTGGAGACGGCGCTGAAGGTCGCGCTCGCCTATCACCGCGTGAAGGGCAACGGCTCGCGCTTCCGCCTGATCGGTCGCGAGCGCGGCTATCACGGCGTCAATTTCGGCGGCATCTCGGTGGGCGGTATCGTCGCCAACCGCAAGATGTTCGGCACGCTGCTCACCGGCGTCGACCACATGCCGCACACCCATTTCCCCGGCAAGAACGCCTTCACCCGCGGCGAGCCCGAGCATGGCGGCGACATCGCCACCGAACTCGAGCGCATCGTCACCCTGCATGACGCCTCGACCATCGCCGCCGTCATCGTCGAGCCGGTGGCCGGCTCCACCGGCGTACTCATCCCGCCGAAGGGCTACCTCCAGAAGCTCCGCGACATCTGCACCAAGCACGGCATCCTGTTGATCTTCGACGAGGTCATCACCGGCTTCGGCCGCATGGGAACGCCGTTTGCCGCGCAATATTACGGCGTCACGCCCGACATCATGACCACCGCCAAGGGCCTCACCAACGGCGTCATTCCGATGGGCGCCGTCCTCGTCAGCTCCGAGATCCACGATGCCTTCATGACCGGGCCGGAGCACATGATCGAGTTCTTCCACGGCTATACCTATTCCGGCAACCCGATCGCCGCCGCCGCCGGCCTCGCCACGCTGGAGACCTACAAGGAGGAAGGCCTGTTCGACCGCGCCCGCGACATGGCGCCCTACTGGGAGGACGGCCTGCACTCGCTGAAGGACCTGCCGAACGTCATCGACATCCGCAATATCGGAATGATCGGCGCGATCGAGCTGGATCCGATCGCCGGCGAGCCCACCAGGCGCGCCTTCTCCGCCTTCCTGAAGGCCTACGAGGACGGCCTGCTGATCCGCACGACCGGCGACATCATCGCCATGTCTCCGCCGCTGATCGCCGAGAAGCACCATATCGACGAGATCTTCGGCAAGCTCCGCGAGATCCTCAAGACCAACATCTGAGCAGTCCCGCCCTCCCCCGCATGCGGGCGGGATGGAGGCGGACATGCTTTGCGACGGGAGGCCCTCAGGGGCCTCTTTTCGCGTCGGGACGATCCTTCGACATTCTGTTCCCCGAAACGCAGGTCCGCCGGCGGATCTGCGCCCTTGCCCGCGCCCCGTTCTCGGTTACTCTCCGGGTGCCTGAACTCCACCAGACAAGGGGAATTCCAATGTGCAATCACTGCGTCATCGAGAATGTGAAGCGGAACATGCTGTCGCGCCGGTCGCTCTTCAAGGGAGCCGCCTTCGCGGGGGCAGCCGCCGTGGTCGCGACGAGCGCCCCGCGTGCGGTCCTCGCCCAGCCGGCGGCGAAGGTCGTCGACCTCACCCATACCTATGATTCCAGTTTCCCGACCTTCGACGGCAAGCCGGGGATCGAGTACGAATGGGCCGTCGAATTCGCCCAGAACGGCTACCAGCTGCACAAGCTGACCATTTTCGAGCACACGGGGACCCATATCGACGCGCCGCTCCATTTCAGCGTTGACGGCACGAGCGTCGACGAACTCGAGCCCGCAAACCTCGTGGCGCCGCTCGTCATCGTCGACATTACCGACCGCGCCAGGGAGGAGCCCAATACCACGCTCGAGGCCGCCGATATCGAAGCCTTTGTCAGCGCCAACGGGGAAATCCCCGCCGGTGCGGTCGTCGCCCTGCGCTCCGGCTGGGGCAAGAAGACCGGTGACGCCTCCTTCCGCAACGACGCGAACGGCAACTTCGCCTTCCCGGGCTTCGGCAAGTCGGCGACCGACCTCCTGCAGACGCTCGACGTCGTGGCGATCGGCGTCGATTCGCTTTCGCTCGATCCCGGAAATTCCGCCGATTTCGCCGTCCACAATTCCTGGCTGCCGGCCGGCCGCTACGGCATCGAGGCGCTTGCCAACCTCGAGGAACTCCCGGTCACCGGCGCGACCATCGTCGTCGGCGCGCCGAAGCATCGCGGTGGCACCGGCGGCCCCGCTCGGGTCCTGGCGCTCGTCTGAGGAGGGCCACCCATGGCGGTCGTTCCCCTTTTGAATGACGAGGAGGCGGGCGCCGAGGCGCTCGCCGTCTACGACGAGATCCGCGAGGCTCGCGGCACCGACTACGTCAACAATTTCTGGCGTGCGCTGGCCCATGATCCGGTCCAGCTCCGGTCCGTCTGGGGAAGCGTCCGCTCGGTCATGGCGCCGGGCGCGCTGGATCCGCTGGTCAAGGAACTCATCTATATCGCAGTCTCCACGGCTCACGGCTGCGGTTACTGCGTCCACTCGCATACGGCCTCCGCAAGGTCGAAGGGCATGACGCCGGAAATGCATGCGGAACTGCTCGCGGTCATTGCGCTTGCAAGCCGGACCAATGCCCTGGCGACCGCGCTTGGCGTGCCGGTCGACGAACGGTTCGACAGCGGACAGGCGAAACCGTCGGGCTGACCCGCCGAAAAAGCCTCGTCCATAAAACAGAAAAAGGCGGCCGGAGCCGCCTTTTCCTTGATCTGGCAAGATATCAGGCCCGGAAGAAGGCCAGGAGGTCCGCGTTGATGATATCCGGATGCGTCGTCGCCATGCCGTGCGGCAGGCCTTCATAGACCTTGAGCGTTCCGTTCTTCAGGAGCTTGATGGCCAGGTGCGCCGAGTTTTCGATCGGCACGATCTGGTCGTCATCGCCATGCATGACGAGAACCGGAACGTCGATCGCCTTCAGGTCCTCGGTGAAGTCGGTCTCGGAGAAGGCCTTGATGCAGTCGTAATGGGCCTTGGTGCCGCCCATCATGCCCTGCCGCCACCAGTTGCGGATCGCACCCTCGGAAACCTTCGCTCCCTCGCGGTTGAAGCCGAAGAACGGCCCGGATGCGACATCCAGGAAGAACTGCGCCCGGTCGGCGGTCAGCGACTGGCGGAAGCCGTCGAAGACTTCCAGCGGCAGTCCGCCCGGATAGTTTTCCGTCTTGACCATGATCGGCGGGACGGCGCCGACGAGAACCGCCTTGGCGACACGGCCATCCTTGCCGTACCTGGCCACGTAGCGGGCGACCTCGCCGCCCCCCGTCGAATGGCCGACATGAAGCGCGTTCCGGAGGTCCAGGTGGGCGACCAGCGCCGCGACGTCGGCGGCATAGGTGTCCATCTCGTTGCCGGTATCGGTCTGGCTGGAACGCCCGTGGCCGCGGCGGTCATGGGCGATCACCCGGTATCCCTTGCCGAGGAAGAAGAGCATCTGCGCATCCCAGTCGTCCGAGCTCAGCGGCCATCCGTGATGGAAGACGACGGGCTGGGCATCCTTCGGGCCCCAGTCCTTGTAGAAGATCTGCGTGCCGTCATTGGTCTTGAAAAAATTGCTGCTCATGTCCTGTCCTTTCAAAAGGGTTTCCGCTCCGGGGCTTTTCGCGAGCCGCCGTGGGCCTGATCTCATTTCATACCGGCAGGACGACGCGTCCAGTCGGTAAATATCGCGCTATTTGTTATCGCGATAATCATCTTGTAATAAGGTCATGGGGCATTGTCCAGTAATTTCTTTATCGCGATATCATTTTTATGCTATAAGACATTGAGACCCCCGAATTCCGGGGGAAAGAGATGATGAAATGAACGATACCGCGATCCATCCGCTGAGCGACCAGCTCTGCTTTTCACTCTATTCCGCCCACATCGCCGTAAACCGGCTCTACAAGCCGATGCTCGACGCCATGGGTATAACGTATCCACAATACCTTGTTCTCAGCACTCTCGTCGAGGAGGACGGCCTGACGATCGGCACCATCGCCGAGCGGCTTGCGCTGGAGTCGAGCACGATCACCCCGCCGGTCAAGCGGCTGGAGCAGACCGGGCTCGTCAGGCGCGAGCGCAGCAAGACCGACGAGCGCCAGGTGCACGTCTCGCTGACGGACGCCGGGCGCAAGCTGATCGGCGAGGCCCGCTGCCTGGGCGAAACCCTGGTGGCCCGGTCGGGAATGTCAAAGGCGGAGCTTGCGGCCTTCAACCGCCAGGTCCGGACCCTGCTCCAGTCCCTCTCCCGCGAGGACTAGGCGGCGGAAACGCCCCTTCTGCCGAAAGAAATGCGTCTCCACGCTCAAATCTTCGGCAGATCGCGTCGCAATCGCCTGCATTTTCGGCAATATCCTTGCGAAGCCCGCCCGGAAGTCCTACCAAGGGCGCAAGCTCGCCGGGCAGCCGGAGATGGCGCCGCGAGCAGGCACCCGCGGCGTCCCGGCACGACCGCAAGATCGACGCGCTGTGGGACAGTTAGTCGTCTGTCGGGCGGACCGCCCAACCAAGGAGTATGAAGATGAACCGGAAATTTCTCGCTGGCGCGACCATGCTCGCGTCGCTGGCCTTTGCCCCCCTCGCCCATGCGGAAATCCTCATCGGACTGATCGCTCCCCTCACCGGCCCGGTCGCCGCCTATGGCGAGCAGGTCAAGAACGGCGCCGAAGTGGCGATCGAGGAGATCAACAAGGCCGGCGGCATCAACGGCGAACAGCTCGTCCTGAAGGTCGCCGACGATGCGGGCGAGCCCAAGCAGGGCGTCTCCGCCGCCAACCAGCTGGTCGGTGAAGGCGTGCGCTTCGTGGTCGGCCCCGTCACCTCGGGCGTCGCCATCCCGGCTTCCGACGTCCTTGCCGAGAACGGCATCCTGATGGTCACCCCGACGGCCACCGCGCCGGACCTGACGGCCCGCGGCCTCGCCAACGTGCTGCGCACCTGCGGCCGTGACGACCAGCAGGCCGAAGTCGCCGCCCGCTACGTGCTGGACAACCTGAAGGACAAGAAGATCGCCATCGTCAACGACAAGGGTCAGTACGGCAAGGGCCTTGCCGACGCCTTCAAGGCGACCCTCAATGCCGGCGGCGTGACGGAAGTCTTCAACGACGCCCTGACGCCGGGCGACAAGGACTTCAGCGCGCTTACCACCCGCATGAAGCAGGATGGCGTCGAGGTCATCTATTTCGGCGGCTACCATCCGGAAGCAGGCCTCCTCGCCCGCCAGCTCGCCGATGCGGGCGTCGACGCCCTGATCATCGGCGGCGACGGCCTGTCCAACAGCGAATACTGGACCATCGCGACCGGCGAGGCCGCAGGCACCGTCTTCACCAATGCTACGGACGCCACCAAGAACCCGGATTCCAAGGCTGCCGCCGATGCGCTCGCCGCCAAGAACATCCCGGCGGAAGCCTTCACGCTGAACGCCTATGCCGCCGTCGAGGTGATCAAGGCGGGCATCGAGAAGGCCGGCACGGCCGAGGAT